>JALYJX010000005.1 GCA_030775065.1 Gemmatimonadota bacterium
ACGAACAGTCGATATAACCGACGGCGCTGCGTGAAATGCGTATCGATCAGACTCTTGAATCCGAGCAGCCCAAGGCCTGGACCGATGTACTGCTCGACGAGCTTTCCTTCCTCGTCCACCTCGTTACCCGCGAGCGTCAGCTCAGTAAGTGCGGCCGCGCCGGCGCTCGTTCCACCAACTATTCCGCCGCACGCAAAATGCGCCCAGATCGCCTCGGCCACCGGCGTGCCGCTCAGGATGCTTATCAGCTTTATCTGATTCCCGCCGCCGAGGAAAATTCCACTCGAGTCCTCGATCAGCTTTACGATCCTCGGGTCGCTTGCCTGCTCGCGCGTCTCGACCACCGGGATCGTCACACTCTCCAGGCCCGCCGTGTGAAGTGAGCGCCGCCACCTCCGTGCACTCGCTCTCACGTTGGCTGACGCAGTCGTAAACCCTACGACCGGACCTCCCTTCGTGCCCCGCGCGAGACTGGCGAACGCTGCGAGCGCATCACCCCGCGCATCGGTTGCTCCGCCCATCAGTACGAGGGTTCCTGTGTGCGCGCGGGAATGCCAATCGGGGCCGGTGCCGGGCGTGGGTTCATCGGCATCCACGTGCGGCCGCTCGGGATTGAGCTGTCCCTGGCTTATTGCCAAGCTCTAACCCGTTGCGGGTGCTGCAGCCGCGCGGTGCGGATGCAGCTCGTGAAGCGTGAATGCCGCGAGTGCCGCTGCGGCCTGCGCGCCTGCCGGCACCTCGTTATGCAGTGCCCCGCCATCGGCAACTCCACTGCGCGTCTCGATGGTGATTCTCCCTCCGTCACAATATGCCGCGGCGCGCGCGACCTTCTTGTCACGCCGCGTGATGTCCGCATCCGGCGCAAAGATCGCGACGCGACAGCCAGCGTCGCGCACGAGATCCTGAACTTCCCATTCCTTCGCCGGCACAACGACTATTCCGCCGCGGTCGACTGCGTCAGCCACCGTCGCCACGAGGCGCTGCGCGCGCTCCTCCTCGCGGTATCGCTCGGGCACATCGGTAAGCGTCGTGTCGAGCACGATTGCGATGTCGGAGCGCGAGTAGGGAAGTCCTGCCTGCAGAAGATAAGCCGGAGCCACATCGACGATGAGCTCGCCGTTCCCGAATCCGCGCCGCACGAGCTCATCACGCGCTTCAGCCCGGCCGGACCCGCCGGTAATTCCACAGGCAACCCGCTGAGTCAGGCGAGGCACGTCCGCCGTCTGTGCAATCGCTGCCAGCTCGGCCGTGGCGTAATCGACGGAGCCGAGCGTCCCGGAGAAAGCCTGTTGAACGATCTCGAGTGCGAGGCCCGCGGCTCGAAGACCCACTGCCTCATGGAGATGCTCGAACACTATGGTGTACTCGCCATCCACATCGCCGCCACGGGTGCGCCCGAAGCCGGCCTCGTGGCCAATCGTATTCTGCAGCTCGAGCGCAACATGCTCGATGATGTGCGCGGCGTAGGTACCGCGCTCGAGCCGTGTGATGAACCCGCCCCGCTCTCCAATGCTGCAGCGGTGCTCCTCGAGTCCGGGCATCGCAGTAACGAGCGCCTCGGTAAACCCGGGCACTTCAGCGGAGGAAATGCCCTCATACGCACCGACCAGAATGTCAAGCCGAGTGACAGGGCGTCGCGACCAGAAGTTCGCTCCTCGCGTTGCGTGTAGCGAAGTCATCCGCAGCTCGGCCGACGCGTCGGGTAGAGTCATTCGGTCAGGCCTGACGGTCGCCGGCAAGAAGGTCGAGCTGGGCGAGCTGGGCGAGCACGGCAGGAACCTCGTCGGCCAGGACGAACACGAGGTCGTTGTCCTCCATCTGGCTCACGGCATGCGCGAGCCCTTCAGTCTCGTTGTAGATGATCTCGATCTGACCGTCGGCCATTCCGGCTTCGTGCAGCCCCTCGATGATGAGGCGCGACACCTCGCCCGGCTCACGTCCGCGGCGGTACTTGTCCTCGCGCACAATCACCCGGTCGAGCTTTGCTGAGAGTCTGCCGACGGTTCGCAGGTCCTCGTCGCGCCTGTCGCCCGGCGCGGTGATTATTCCAATTCGCCGCGCCGCGTCGAGGTTGTAGACGAACTCCATCAGGCCGGCGATCGCCGCCGGATTGTGCGCGTAGTCCACGAGCACGCGACCCTTACCCACCCGTATGAGATTCAGGCGCCCCGGCGTGAGCGATGGAGAAGGGAAGAAGGAGAGAAGCCCGGCGCGGATGTCGTCGTAGCGCATTCCCTGCACGTAGGCCGTGGCGATTGCCGCCAGCACGTTCTCACGCTGAAAGCGCGCCGCTCCGCCCAGCATCAGCGGAACCTCTCGCACCGATGCGATTGGAATGCGCAGGCGCCCGCGCCTGATGACGAACGTGTCCTTCTCTATTCGCGCACCAATGCCATTGCGCAGCAGATGCTGCTCGAACTCGGCGCTCTCTCCCTCGGGTTTCGTGGAGAAGAGCACGATATCGCCCGGAGTTCGATCGCGCATGGCGTAAACCAATGGGTCGTCGGCGTTGAGAACGGCGTGGCCCTCGCGCTTCACGACGGCGGCGATGACACCTTTCACATCTGCGAGCTGCTCTAGTGTATTGATGCCGCGCAACCCGAGATGATCCGCCGAGACGTTGAGCACGACGCCGACGTCGCATTCGTCGAAGCCCAGGCCGGCGCGGAGAATTCCACCCCGCGCCGTTTCGAGAACTGCGATGTCTACAGTCGGATTCGACAGGATGATGTTCGCCGAGAACGGGCCGGTCATGTCGCCCTCGATGACGAGGCGGTTGCCCAGATACGTACCGTCGGTGGTAGTGAATCCGACGGTGTTCTCGGTCACGCGGAAAAGATGGGCAATCAGACGGGTGACTGTCGTCTTCCCGTTCGTGCCGGTGACTGCAATGACGGGAATAGTCGCTTCGACACCCGGCGGATACAGCATGTCGACGATCGGCGCCGCCACATTCCTCGCTCGTCCTTCCGCGGGGTGCGTGTGCATTCTGATTCCCGGCCCCGCATTCACCTCGATGATGACGCTGTTGTTTTCGCGGAACGGAATGGAGATGTCCGGCGTGAGCACGTCTATGCCCGCGATGTCGAGTCCGATCACGCCTGCCGCCATCTCGCAGGCGGTCACGTTGTCCGGATGCATCTCGTCCGTGCGATCGATGGACGTTCCACCCGTCGAGAGATTCGCGGTCGCAGCAAGGGCGACCATCTCTCCAGCGGCAGGCACGGTCTGCATCGTACGTCCCACCCTGGCGAGATACTCCAGCGCGCGCGAATCGGTGGGAATCCGCGTCAGCATCTTCGTGTGCCCCACACCTCTGCGCGGGTCCTCGTTCGCTTTCGCGATCAGCTCGGCCAGCGTGCGGCTTCCATCGCCCACGACATGAGCTGGAACACGCTCGGCCGCAGCAGCGACTTTCCCGTTGACTACGAGAACACGATGGTCGCGACCTTCGGCGAACTGTTCGACAACGATGCGCGAGCCGTAGGCGGACGAGCGTTCCCACGCCGCGCGAAGTGCATCGGCATCACCGCAACGCCCGGAGATTCCGCGCCCGTGATTCGCCGCGAGCGGCTTGAGTATCACCGGGTAGCCGATCTCTTCCGCAAGGTCAAGCGCGGCCTCGACCGTTCGTGCGACGTCGCCCTTCGGGACCGGCAGTCCGATGTTCTCCAGCACGCGCTTGGTGTCGTCCTTGTCCTGCGCGATCTCCACGCCAATCGCGCTCGTCGAATCGGTGAGCGTCGCCTGAATGCGGTGGAGATTGCTGCCGAGCCCGAGCTGGACCAGCGAATAGTTGTTGAGACGGCGGACAGGAATTCCCCGGCGTCGCGCCTCCTCGACGATCGCGCCGGTCGAAGGTCCGAGGCGGGACGATTCGTACAGGGACACGAGGTCGTCAACGATCGGGCCGACATTGAGCTTCTCACCACTGATGCAGGCGCGCACGATCTTCAGCGCGTCGCGCATTGCCTGCAGTCCCACCTGCTCCTCCTCGTAGGCGACAATCAGCCACCACACTCCCTCGTCGCCGGAGGGAACCACTCGACCGAACGAGACATCGTTGCCGATGAGTGTCTGCAGCTCGAGCGCAACGTGCTCGAGAATGTGGGGAAGATGCGTCCCCTCGATGAGGCGCTCGATGAATCCGCCGTGATGCCCGCGCGTGCACTTGTGCGATTCGAGCGATGGAATTGCGCCCGTGAGCCGCTCGGTGAATCCGGGGATCTGAGCTGACGTCACCTTCTCGAGCGAGCCCTGCTCGACGTCGCCCGCTATGACAGGTGCGAGGCGCCAGTAGTTGGGGCCACGAAGGGCGCGAATCCGCGTGACGCGCAGCTCGTCCGGATCGAACCGGGTGGGCGATTCGATCGGCGTGCGTGCGGCCGCGGTCGTCGTCACGCGGAGGCTATTCCTCCGCCATGAAAGGATACCTGTAGTCGAGCGGCGGCGAGAACGTCTCCTTGATGGTTCGCGCGCTCACCCAGCGAACGAGGTTGAGGACGGAGCCGGCCTTGTCGTTCGTACCCGAGCCGCGCGCACCGCCGAACGGCTGCTGGCCCACCACCGCACCCGTAGGCTTGTCGTTGATGTAGAAATTTCCCGCCGCATTCCTCAGCGCGACAGACGCGGTCCGCACAGCGGCGCGGTCGCGCGCGAAGATCGCCCCGGTGAGAGCATAGGGCGAAGTCTGGTCGACTGTCGCGAGCGTCTCCTCCCATTTCGCGTCGGCGTAGACATGGGCGGTCACGACCGGTCCGAATATCTCCTCGCACAAAAGCTTGTACGACGGATCGTGCGTCTCGACGAGAGTGGGCTCCACGAAGTATCCCTCGTCCCCGTGCACGCCACCACCGGAGATGATCTGCGCGTTGTCGCGGCCGTGCGCCACGTACTCGCCGATCTTCTCGAACGCCCGCTTGTCGATGACAGCCCCCATGAAGTTCCTGAAGTCGGCAGGATCGCCTATCTTCAGGTCGTCCATGATCGCAACGGTACGGTCGCGCACTTCGGGCCAGATCGATTCAGGAACGTAGACGCGACTCGCCGCGGAGCATTTCTGTCCCTGATATTCGAATCCCCCACGCGCGATGGCGACGGAAAGCGCCACAGGGTCGGCTGATGCGTGCGCGACGATGAAATCCTTGCCGCCCGTCTCGCCGACGATGCGGGGATACGAGCGGTACTTCGACATGCTGGCGCCGATTGTCCGCCACATGCTGTTGAAGACGCCCGTGCTGCCGGTGAAATGCACGCCGGCCAGATCCTTGTGACCGAGCAGCTTGTCCGAGATCGTTGCAGCGTCGCCGGGAACGAAGTTGATCACTCCCGGCGGAAGTCCCGCCTCCTCGAGCAGACGCATGATGTAGTAACCGCTCAGCATCGCGCTCGACGCGGGCTTCCAGATAACGGTGTTTCCCATCAGCGCCGGCGCGGTGGGAAGATTTCCGGCTATCGACGTGAAGTTGAACGGCGTGACGGCGTAGACGAATCCCTCGAGCGGACGATAGTCGAGCTGGTTCCACATCGAGTGATCGCTCAGCGGCTGCTGGTCGTACAGCTGTTGCGCGTAGTGCGGATTGAATCGCCAGAAATCGATGAGCTCGCACGCCGCGTCGATCTCCGCCTGGAATGCGGTTTTCGACTGGCCCAGCATCGTTGCGGCATTCAGCGTCGCGCGCCAGCTCGTCGTGAGAAGCTCCGCTGCCTTCAGAAATACTCCGGCCCGATCCTCCCACGCCCAGTTGGCCCATTCACGCGACGCAGCCCGCGCCGCCTCGACGGCGTCGTCGATGTTCGACGCTTTTGCACGGTGGTAGTCGGCGAGCACGTGCTGGTGATTGTGCGGCATCACCGACTGTGCGAGATCGCCCGTACGGACTTCCTTCCCTCCGATAATGAGCGGGATGTCCACCCGCTCGCTCGCCATCTCCCCGAGTCTCTGCTTGAGCTCGGCACGCTCGGCGCTTCCGGGAGCGTAGCTTTTCACCGGTTCATTGATGGGCGTAGGAACGCGGCGGTTGCCATTGAACCCGGAGACCGGTGAGAACTGCGCGCCGGTAGCGGGGGCGAACGCTGCGGATTCCGGCATTTCGGGGGCGGCGTGGCTCCCGGTGGAAGCCGGCGAAGGTTTCTGTGTAGAAGCTGGAGCCGGTGCGGCCGTGCCGGCCGGTGCAGGTCGAATGGTGGATGCTCCCATGCGATTATTCCTGGAGATGATTCTGGTCTGGACCTCGAAAGATACCCTCCGACGGATTGGAGAGCGATGACGACCGCGCGCCTGTGGAGATTGGTGATGCTGGGAGCGCTTGGGGTGTCCATCATCGCGTGCAGCGATGGCGCCATTGCCTGGAACGAGATCAGGCTGGATGGGCCGCACCTCCCGCGAACGGTGGCACTTGGAAGCGTGTCGCCACAGGCTGCCGGATGTCCGGCATCGGTGCGCGCAACACGCAAAGGGTCGCAATTGCTCGCTGCGTGGTGGTCGGCGCAACGGGACAGCAGTGGCGTGCTTCTCGTGTCACAGTCGCCCGACGGCGGAAAGAGCTGGACGCCGCCGGTTGTTGCTGACTCGACCGACAGGAGCGTCCGCGGTTGCGGTCGACCGCCCCCGTCAATCGCCGCCGACTCGGCGAGCGGCTACGTGTACCTCGCGTACTTCGGCGAGCCGGCGGGGGGTCGCGGCGTATTCTTCGCGCACTCGATGGACAGCGGCCAGACATTCCATGCGCCGGTGCCGATTGTATTCGGCGACAAACCCGCGTGGGTGAGTGTCTCGGGCGCGAGTGACCGGGTGGCTGTCGCTTATGAAGATCCAAACAGCGTCACGCCCAGCGTTGGTGTTGCCGTGTCACGTTCGATGGGACACATCTTCAAGGCCGGCGAGGTTGTGTCAAGTGCCAACGAGCGAGCGCGGCAGCCGACCGTCCAGGTGGCGGCTGATTCAGTGCGGGTGTGGTGGAGCGATCACTCGGGTGACCCTCGGGTGAGTGCCACACGGCCTGCGTACCGAGAGGGCGTGTGGCGTTAGAGCAGGTGTGTTGGGTAGCCCCATCCAGTACGCGCGTCGTAGAAAATATCAACATCACTTATTTCACTTTCCACAACTTGCTTGCTCTGGTATTCGTGTTGTCTTTACACGCGAGATAACCGTTGCGCTTTGTGTCGAAGGCTCTACTTTCGCACCGCGGTGGCCTGAGGGTGATGTAGATGCAGGTGTGTGCGCCTTTGTCCACGGTGGGTCTACCTCAAGAACGAGAGGAAGAAAATGAAACGTACGAGAAGGTGGAGGGGCTGGTCATTCATGGGGGCGGCGGCGCTGGCGTCGATGCTTGCCGTGAGTCCGTTGCAGGCACAGGCGAATCCCATCGCCTTTGGAGTCGTCGCGGGTGCGTCGATTCCCCTGGGAGACTTCGCCGATTTCGCGAACACCGGGTGGCACGCGGGAGGTCTGGCCGAATGGAACGGACCGGTCTTCCCGCTCGGCATTCGCGGTGAGGTGGTCTATCACAAGTTCGGGAGCAAGCAGAGTGACGAAGCCAGTCTCAATCTTCTCACCGCCCTCATCAACGGCGTGTGGTTGTTCCCGATGAACGAGCCGGCGACGGTCCGGCCGTATCTCATCGGGGGCGGCGGATTGTATCGCCAGGGCTGCAGTGACTGCGGCGGCGCGGATTCGGAGAACAAGGGTGGCATCAACATCGGTGGCGGGCTTCAGGTTCCGTTGAGCGGCTTCACCTCGATAATCGAAGCAAGGTGGCACCTGATCTTCGACAGTGAAGACGGCGTGCCCGACAGCTCGAACACGACATTCATTCCAATCTCGGTCGGATTGCTTTTCAGATAGGACTTCCGCACCGACAAAAGCGGGGGCCGGCTCGGGGTGAGTCGGTCCCCGTTTGCATTTGACAAGCACACTTCCTGCTCCGGCCACGCGGTATGGCAAAGCTTCTCGGCGCCCACACGATAGAAAACGGCGGCATCCACATGGCCGTCAGGCGCGCGGCGAATGCCGGCATGACTGCGATGCAGCTCTTCACTGCGATTCCGAAGTTCTACGGAGACAAGTCGAACATCAAGCCGGAGCGCGTCGCGCGGTTCAAGGCGGCGCTCGCCGAGTCGCAGATCAAGCCTCAGGCGGTGATCGTGCATGCTGCGTACGTCCTGAGCGTCGCGACGCCCGATGACGAGAAGTGGGCGCGGGCAAGCGGAGGTCTGACGAAGGAGCTCGAGCGGTCGAGTGCGCTCGGCGTCGGGCAGGTGTGTTTTCACCCGGGATCAGCAGGACCAAGCGAGCCCTCTGCGTCGGCAAAACGAATCGCCCGCGCAATCATCGTGGCACTCGAGACAATCGATTCGCCAACGCGGCTTCTCATCGAGAACACGGCCGGCGCGGGACGCACAATGGGCCGCACGGCCGAGGAGATCGCGTGGATGCTCTCCGAGGTCCCGAAGTCGCTTCGCCCGCGCACAGGGTACGGTCTCGACACGTGCCACCTCTTCTGCTCGGGCTACGACATAACGAAATCGAAGAAGGACCTGTCCGCGATACTCGACGAGTTCGAGAAGAAAACCGGAGAGCCTCCTTCGTTCTTCCATCTCAACGACAGTGCGACGGAGCTGGGATCCAACAGGGACAGGCATGTGCTCATCGGTGACGGATACATCGGAGTAGAGCCGTTTCACTGGCTGATGAGCGACAAGCGGACAAACGGTGTTCCGCTCGTGCTGGAGACGCCTCAGAAGAACTACGAAATCGCCGCCGCCGACGACTCGCCCGACGAGTACGATGTGAAGATGATGAAGCTTCTTCTCTCGTAAAAACTGCTTTTTTCCCTCTTGCGCACGCAATTTGCCGCTCTATCTTGCTCGCGACGCGCATAGGCGTCGCCCGGTTTGCGCCCGATCAACAACCAGGAGAAGCGATGGCAAAAGCGAAGAAGAAGAGCTCGGCGAAGAAGCGGCCTGCGGCCAGGAAGAAGACCGCCAGAAAGGCTTCGAGAAAAACAGCCAAGAAGAAATCCGGAACGAAGCGAGTACCCAGCGCAGCGTTCATGAAGCCGATGACGCCAAGCGCGCAGCTGGCTCCGGTGGTCGGCAGCTCTCCACTTCCTCGCACAGAGGTGACGAAGAAACTGTGGGCCTACATCCGACGTAAGGGGCTGCAGGATTCCAAGAACCGTCGCATGATCAACGCCGATGACAATCTCCGTCCCGTGTTCGGCGGAAGCAGGCAGGTCTCAATGTTCGAGATGACACGACTCGTCAACAAGCACTTGAAGTAGAGCATTGGCAGTCGCCTCGACGAAAGCAGGAGACGGGGGGCGCGCTCAAAAGGCGCGCCCTTTTTCGCAGCGCAGCGCCTTGACCCGCTTCTGGGAGAACTTCAAGGCGCTCGCAACCGCACTCGCATTCTTCATCGTTCTCCGCATTTTCTTTCTCGAGGCGTACCGGATTCCCTCGGGGAGCATGATCCCGTCGCTGCTCGTGGGCGACTGGCTGTTCGTCAACAAGCTCGTCTACGGACCCCATATCCCCTTCACGAACATCAATCTTCCCGGCCTGGCCGATCCCAGGCGCAACGACGTGGTGGTGTTCAAGTCGCCGATGCAGATCGACCAGCCCGACGACCCGAATCCGACTCTCGTCAAGCGACTGATCGGCGCTCCGGGAGATACGCTGTTCATGAGAAAGGGCGTCCTCCATGTGAACGGCATCGCGCAGCGCCAGGGATACGCGCAGGCGAATCCGGACGGAGCCATGGATTCGATCGATCCGCTGTTCGACTGGCAGAAGCCGGTGGGACTCAAATCGTCACGATTCGGCGCAGCACCGGCGCAGCCCACTCACGACAACTGGGGGCCAATCGTCGTTCCTCCGAACAAGTACTTCATGATGGGCGACAGCCGATACAACTCGAAGGACAGCCGGTACTGGAGCTTCGTTCCGCGGGAGAACATTCGCGGCAAGCCCATGTTCGTTTACTACTCGTATAACGCCGACGACAGCGACCGTCCGCTCCCGTTCATCACTGATATTCGGTGGGGGCGTATCGGACACTGGATCCATTAATTCGGTACTACTCTGCTACGAGCGCTACCGCGTTCGTCAGAGTCGAGTCGAATGTCACCGCGCGGTGCTGGTTGTCCACGATAAAGTCGGGATCCATCACTATGTAGCGATTGCCGACGCGCAGGATGTGGACTTTCCGGTCGTGGTCCTCGGCACTCAGGACTTTCCCGTACGCAACGGCGGCCCGTCGGCAGATTACGGGATCATTCACCGGCCTCACCTCGGACGGCTTTACGCGCGGTACGTTGTACGCTTTGAGAACCTTGCCCGCAACCTTGTCACTGCGGCGCATCACCGAGCGGAAGAGCCGCTGGTTGTAGCGACTGCCATACGCTCCCCGGATACACCCCGCTTGCGGGGGCGAAGTAGGCGTAACGACTCCCAGAGCGAGAACTGGTGCCGTCGAAAGTATGAGCGCTAGACGCGTGGCTTGTCGCATGGCTTTGGAACGACGCTCTTGAGCCGGGCGACGTAACTATTCATCGCTACGCCAGGAGTTACGGCATTACATTGAGCCCCGAATGGCAGACTTCATCGCGCGCCAGAACAGCGAGCGACTGAGGCAGCGCGTCTCGGCCGGACTCACGGCCCGCGAGCCGCCAGCTTTCAGCAAGCTCGCCAGATCCGTCGTCGAGATGGCACTCGTAACCGGCGTCATCGTTCGACTCTATCGCGCGCTCGTCCTCACGCACGCGGGCAGCGGATTGTACCTAGGCACGATGTTTCTGCTTGCGTCGGCGTTCGTGCTGCTCATGGCAACGGTGCACCTGAGCCGTTTTCCGCTTCGCCAGTGGACGTGGCGAGCTCCCGCATTCGGCGCGCTCGAGTCGGCGTTCGAGAGTATTGTCAGCATGGGCCTCATCGCTCTGAACCGGGAGCCGCTGGGCACCGGGGCCGCGACGTTTGGAGACTGGCCGGGAATCGCGGCGACCATTTTCATGCGCCACGTGGTCGTCATCTCGGCATTCGCGCTGCTGCTCGCACTCACGGTCAAGCTCGTTCGCTACCGGCTGCTCAAGCGCGAGCACGTGGCGTGGAGCGCCGGAACTGTGCGCGCCGGCATTCCCGGGGAAGCGATACTCGACCGGCGAAGGAATTCCGGAGCGCAGGACAAATTCGTCACTCCGCCCAAAGAGCGGCGGCGCCAATCCTGACTGAATCAACCACGGAGAACGCAGAGAACACGGAGAAAGTCATTTGAACCGCGGAGAACGCAGAGAACGCGGAGGGTATCGCGCACGCACAGCCCTACAATCGCCCGCCCATTTTTCTTGGTTCTTCACGGATTTCCGGGAATTGGGGGTGACAGGGCAGAACTGAGATGTCATGCTATGGCCGACGGGAGGCTTCCATGGCTGACGAATCAATGTTCGAGCTACTGAATATGATTGGCGGGTGGGAAGGGTTTGAGGTGGCTGAGATCAGACGCGAAGACACACTTGAGCCGGATGTACTGGGACTCCCCTCAGAGCGGCTCATTATCGAGCTACGCGCCAAGCCTGGTGCGCCCAAGCGGTGTAGCCGCTGCGGCTCAGTAGTCACTGAGATTCACGACGTGTCGCAGCGGCGCGTGCGCGATTTGCCGATCTGGGAGCTCGACACATGGTTGATTGTGCCACGCGCGAGACTCCAGTGCCCCCGGTGTGGCCCGACGGTCGAAGCGGTGTCGTGGCTGGATAAGCATCAACGAATGACGACCCGCTTGGCGGAGAAGATCTCGCGACTGGCTATGGTGTTGCCGCTCGCACATGTCGCGCAGTGGTTTCAGATCCACTGGACGACGGCGAAGTTGCTGCATCGGCGCGCCTTGGAGCAGAAGCTCGGACCGATCACGCCGGAGAGTCTCGCCGGCACTCGACTATTGCTGATCGATGAGTTCGCCATTCAGAAGGGACGCCGTTACGCGACGGTGGTGGTCGATGGCGAGACGAAGCGGGTCTTATGGATCAGTCGAGGCCGAGACCGCGCGGCATTGAGGTCGTTCTTCGATGTTCTCGGTCCAGAAGGCTGTGCTCGCATCGAGGCGGTTGCGATGGATATGAGCGGAGCCTTTGCCGGAGAAGTCCGCGCTCGATGTCCCCAGGCTGAGATCGTTTACGAGCTGTTTCATGTAGTGGCGAGGTACAGCCGCGAAGTAATCGATCGCGTGCGGGTCGACCAGACCAACAACATTGCGCGCGCCGGCGGGCCCAACGATGAGAGGATTCGGGCGCAACGACGGGTGATAAAAGGGACGCGATGGCTCCTCCTGCAGAACCGTGAGAACCTTCGCGGATCTACTGATCGCGTCCGGCTTCGCGAATTATTGGCGGCCAATCGTGCGCTCTTCATCGTCTACGTCTTAAAAGACGATCTCAAGCAGCTGTGGCGCTATCGATACTCGGCAGCTGCGCACCGGTTTTGGCGGGAGTGGTATAGCCGAGCGATGGCGAGCGGCCTCGATCCATTGAAGCGCTTTGCCCGACAGATGGATTTCTACCTGCCCGGCATAATTGCGCATTGCCGATACCCTCTTAACACGGCACTTGTGGAAGGAATGAACAACAAGATCAAAGTCATCAAGAGAATGGCGTACGGGTATCGCGACGACTACTACTTCTTCCTTCGGATCCGGGCAGCATTTCCCGGTATTCCGTGAAGAACCTTTTTCTTTGGGTTGACCCACCTCGCGAGTCGAGGGCGTAGCCGCGAAAGCTGTTCCCCCTAAGACTGCGGTTCTCTGTGTTCTCCGCGTTCTCCGCGGTTCAAATGCCTGTCTCCGTGTTCTCAGGCATCGTTTCAGCTTATTATTCGATCCAGGCCTTTGAATTCACCACTGGAGAGAGAAATCGATGTACGATGAACGAATAGTCACACCGATGCGCCAGGAGCTCACGCAGCTTGGCGTCGAAGAGATGAGAACCGCCGAAGAGGTCGACGCGAAGCTCAAGGACGCGAAGGGGTCTACCCTCGTGGTCGTCAATTCTGTCTGCGGATGCGCCGCGCGGAACGCTCGTCCTGCGGTAGCCAGAGCCCTTCAGCATCCGGTGAAGCCCGCCGCGCTGACCACGGTTTTCGCCGGGCAGGACGCCGCAGCAGCACAGCGCGCGCGAACCTACTTCCCCGGCTACCCGCCGTCTTCACCGCAGATTGCGCTGCTCAAGGACGGCCGCGTGGTGTTCATGCTCGAGCGCCACAATATCGAGGGGCGCACGGCAAATGAAATTGCCGACGATCTAACTGCGGCGTTCGATAAGTACTGCCAGACGACCGCTACCGCCCAGGCGATGACCTGACTGCCTCATTAGTCCGCAGTGTAGTGCCCCAGTCCGTAGTTTAGCCCGCAATCCGCAGCTAGTGCGAGTAAACGACCCAGCGCCTCAGCTCTTTCAGACTCGGCCGCTTCCCGTACATCAGCAGACCCACGCGGTAAATGCGAGCGGCAATCCACACAGCGACCGCACAGGAGATCGCCAGCGCAACCATCGACGCGGCGACCTCATACCATGGCACGCTCACCAGCGCCAGGCGTAGCGGCATGATGATCGGCGCCGAGAATGGCAAAATCGACATCGTGAACGCCAGCCTTCCCGTCGGGTTGAGCAGTATCGGATTGATGAAAATCGCCGTCGCTACAAGCATGATCAGCAGCGGCTGAACCGCCTGCTGCGCCTCCTGCTCCGTGTTCACCGATGCGCCGACTGCCGCATAGAGGGAGGCATAGAACGTAAATCCGAGGATGAAGAAAACGAGAAGGAGAATCCCGTATCCGATAGTGATTGACGGCATCTGGAAGGGTGTGCTGCTGATACCGAACTGAGCCAGCAACGGAGTGCGCACCTCGTATATGAGCACCGACGCGACGAGCCAGATCGCCTGTTGCGTCAAGCCCACCGCTCCCACGCCGAGGACCTTGCCAGCGAGCAAGGTCTCCGATGGAACACTGGAGACGATCACCTCCGCGACGCGCGTCGTTTTTTCCTCGAGCACACCGCGCAGGACGTTCTGCCCATAAAGAACGATCGACATGTAGAGCAGAAAAGCGATCACTCCGGCGAACACGATGCTCGCCGTGCCCGATCCGCCTCGTCCCTCGTCGGTGATCCGCTCGGCGCGCAGCCTGATCGGCATGAACGAGAGCTCCTTTATCGTCTCGGGCTTGACCCCCGCCCCCTCGAGGCGCTCGGTGAGAAGTATCTCCCTGACCTTCGCCCGAATGCGCTCCATGTCCCCGATCGAAGTCGCGTTCCGGCCCGCATAGCGCAGTACCTCCCCCCGCAGCGTCTGCTCATCCAGGATCAGGTATCCAACAGCCTGGGAGCGCATCACCTGCTGCGTTGCCGTGCTTTCCGCGCGCGAGAGATCAGGAGGTGAGACCTGTCTAACGAGCGGAGCAGCGGATCCGAGCGGTTGCCCGGCACTCATCGCGGTGGCCACCTTCGCGCCCATGCCGATGCTGGTCGCATCGAGAATTATCGTGTTCGTGAACTCCTGCGATGCCTTTCCCCGCTTCGTCATATACGCCGGAATGATGATCAGCGAGCCGAAGAAGACGGGGCCGAACAGCGTGGCAACGAGGAACCATCGCGTTCTGACGCGCTCGAGATACTCCCGCTTGATGATTGCCCAGAGCTTAGCCATGGCCGGTGATCCCCGCTTCGACGCCATCGACCCACAGGTCCTCGCCCGGTACGCGGCGACGAGCCCCAACCTTCTCCAGGAAAATCTGATGGAGCGACGGCTGAATGAGCTCGAAACGCCGCACGTTGGCACCGGCATTCACAATGCGGCGCAGCAGCTCCTGCGGCTGGGCCTTCTCCGCCAGCTCGATCTCGAAATAAAGGTTGTTGTCGTCGACTCTCGAGACGAGACTCCGGTCAGCGAGAATCTGGCCGACACCGTTCGACGATCCACCCTCGAGTGAAAGGGCGATATTCCGTGTGCCGTTGGCCTGCTTGATCGCGGTGATAGTGCCGTCGAGCACTTTCTCACCGCGGGCGAGGATGCAGACGGAGTCGCAGATTCGCTCGGCATTGTCCATCAGATGCGTGCTGAAGATCACTGTCTTCCCACGGCGACGCAGATCGACGATGCTGTCCTTGAGGGCCTGAGCATTGATGGGGTCGAGGCCGCTGAACGGCTCGTCCAGAATGACGAGGTCGGGATCGTGGAGCAGCGCGCCGATGAACTGGACCTTCTGCTGCATTCCTCGTGAGAGCTCGTCGATCTTGGACAAGCCCCAATCCTTCTCGGCGGTCTTGAGGTCGAGCCGCTCGAGCCACTCGGAGATTCGCTTGTCCGCAACCGCGCGCGACACGCCTTTGAGCTCGGCGAGAAATCGCAGGACGCGTCTCACCTGCATCTTTCGATACAATCCGCGCTCTTCCGGGAGATACCCCACGCGGTCGGTGATCTTCGAATCGTTGGAAGACACGCCAAGAATCCGGATCGTACCCTCGTCGGGCGCGATGATGTTGAGGATCATTCGGATCGTGGTCGTCTTGCCCGCCCCGTTCGGCCCGAGCAAGCCGTAGACCGATCCTCCTGGCACGCGCAAAGTGAGATCGCGGACGGCTACGTGCGTAGCGTAGCGCTTCGAGACGTTCTCGATCTCGACCGTATGGTCAGTCATATAGTGTCAACACGGGGGGGGCCTTACAATATAAATGTGAAGCATCATTCGCGCCGATGATCGCGGAGTCCGAGCAGTCACCCCCACCTGCGACGGTGAATGACCGGCCGCGCATGCGGTTCGACAGGAACGAGCTGGCCGGTGCATTCGGAGACATCGGCACCGACCTGCCGCTCATTATCGGGATGATCCTGGCCGCGGGCCTCGACAGCGCCAGCGTACTGATCATGTTCGGCCTGATGCAGGTTTTCACCGCTGCCACCTATGGCATACCGATAGCGGTGCAGCCGCTCAAAGCCGTGGCGGTCATCGTCATCACTCAGCGGGTGGCGCCGGAGCTTCTCTATGGAGGAGGGCTCGCAATCGGTGTCGCGATGCTGCTTCTCACAGTCTCCGGCGGAATCGACTGGCTCGCGCGTGTCGTGCCTCGCGCGGTGGTGCGCGGTCTTCAGCTGGGACTCGGCCTCCAGCTCGCTCTGCTCGCACTGCGAGACTACGTGCAGCGCGACGGGCCACGAGGTTATGTGCTCGCGGCGGCCGCCTTCGTGATCGTCATTGCACTTCTCGGGAATCGACGGTTCCCGCCGGCGCTTTTCGTCATCGGCCTGGGAATCCTTTACGCTATCGTCTTCAATCTCGACCCGGGACAGATCGTGGCCGGCGCCGGCTTTTCTCTTCCGACAGTCCAGCGAATAACGCTCAGCGACATCGTCACGGGGTTCGTTCTGCTCGCCATTCCGCAGATCCCGCTGTCGCTCGGCAATTCAGTGCTTGCGACGAGACAGATCGCTGAAGATCTCTTTCCCGAGCGGCGAATCACGGTGAGGAAGCTCGGCGTTACATACGCTGCAATGAATCTCGTGAATCCATGGCTCGGCGGCGTTCCCACGTGTCATGGGTCGGGTGGACTGGCAGGACACTACACTTTTGGCGCGCGCACCGGTGGATCACTCGTCATCTACGGGTCGATCTATCTTGCAATCGGTCTTTTCTTCTCGGGCGTCTTTCGGCAGACAGTGCAGGTATTTCCTCTGCCAATGCTTGGAGTGCTGCTGCTGTTCGAGGGACTTGTATTGATGTCGCTGGTGCGCGGCGAAGCAGTGGGACGGTGGGAATTCTTCGTAGTTCTCACAGTAGGCGTTATCGCTGTCGGGCTTCCCTACGGTTATGCGATCGCGCTCGTGGTGGGGACAGCGTTGTACTACTTCTTTCGCCGGCAGGGATTACTGGAGCAGCGCTGACGCGCCGCTACCTGATCTCGATAATTCGTCCCGCTGTCACCGGAGGGGAGGCACTCGGCTTCAGCTCCAGCTTCAGCTTGTAGCGACCGCGCGGAATGAGCGACAGGTCGAGCACAACCGACCGGCTTGCTATTCCACCCATTGAGGGTGTCTCGCGCCACGCGATGCTCAGCGGTGAGCTCCGCTTTCCGAGCCCGATGGCCTGCGCGAGCCTTCTCAGCCCGCCCTCCATTCGCGTGAGCGTCAGCGAAACCGGAAGCGCGCTGTCGGGCCGGGCGAGCCCATACGCTTCCCAGTAAACACCGAGCTTCCTGTCACGCGCGACGGTGAGGCTGCCGAGGCTGTGAGGGAGAATCGACGCGAGGTCGCTGACGTCGGGCGACGCATCGAACAGCAGGATGTCAGAGACGGCGATTGAGTTGGCGTCCCGGCGCGGAAGCCAGAGGCCCTGACGAAGCCGCGCGCCGCGCTTTTTCTGCGGGTTCCAGGTCTCGATGCTAAGCACGCGCGGAGTGTCGTCGACGGTGACCGAATGCCACCCTCGGGGAAGCGTGAGCTCGGAGACGACAGGCTGGTCGCGCTCATCTCGCGCAAGCACGAGCGCAGACCGGACAGTGCCGCCGACGTACGCGGTATCGCGTGAGACGTCGTATGCCGCGACGACCTGCACCGAGTCACCCCGGCGGAAAAGCGCGATCTGCGGTACGAGCTCATCCACCAGCGGCGCAACCCGCGGAGAATATCGCTCGGGCGACATTCGATGCCGAAGGCTCCACGTGGAATCGCCAATGCTCGTCGCGGAATCGATCACCAGCGACACGGGAAAGAAGTGATAGTTGGGCGTCGCCTCGTGTCCGGATATGGTTCCCTGACGGGTGTCCAGACTCGACGACGGAGGCGAGACGGTCCAGTACCGCGACCAGCCGTAGCGCACGACGAGCTCGCGCAGATCGTCGCCCCACCGGACGTCGTACCCGGCGCGGGTACCGTCGAGAATCCGGCTCATCACGTGGCGGGAGTAATGCTCTGTCTGCCTGTCGTTACCGGGAAGCCCGAGAAATGGGTCTGCGAGCCACCAGAGGCGGGCAGCCAGCGCCTCCCGCCGACCGCAACCGACCTTCCCATACCGCTTTTGCTGAGCGGGGTTGAGTAGAACCGTCATGTCGGTCCATCGGCAGCGCTCACGCTCCGGCATCGCAGCCAGGGCCCTGTTGAACGCGCTGTCGGCTGCCGCACCGGATCCGGCCTCATGCAGGGCCAGACCGCGAAGCGCGTGGCACCACCATTGAGTGCCGCCACATGAATCCGCCGCTCTCACCGCAGCCGTATCGCGTCCGGCCTCGAGGAGGTACCGGATCAACTGGCCGGCGATCCAGTCGTCGCCGGACGAACGTGCAGCCTCGGCCTCGAGTGTCCTGAGGAGAGCTTCCCGCGCATCGCGAATCGCAATCGGCTCTTTGGGCGGATCTTGATCACCCTCGTTCCACTGGCAGAAACGCCCGATATGCGCGTCGCAGCTCTGGCGCAAGCTCGTGTATTGCGCAGGGAGGTTGTATCGCCGGACCATCTCGAACTTTGTCTGAGCGCGAAGGGCTCGCTTCCTCGCGTCAATTGAGTCGCGGCTCGAAGTCTGGGCGATGAGCGACGCGCTCAGCGGCGTCTGAGCGACTGCTGTTGGGCTCGCCAGGCCTGAGGCGAGTATCGTGACACTGATCGTCAGTCTCAAAGCAATCACAGACTTGGAAATCCCGGCCGCTACTCGTGCGATCTCACCCGTTGACGCGGCCGCTCAGCCAGCGGGTTCCGACATTGCGGTCTCGAGGGCATTCCAGGCAAGAAGCGCGCACTTCACCCGCGCTGGAAACCGCGACACGCCGCCCAGGGCGCAGAGCGATCCGAGCTTGCCCGTTGCGGCACTCTCGCCGGCCGGTGCGGTGCCCATTACGAGATCACGGAACGTGTCGCCCAGCTCGGCGATCTCCGATGCGCTCTTTCCCTTCACGAGCTGCGTCATCATTGACGCCGATGCCTGGGAAATCGAGCAACCCCGTCCCGAAAAGCGGACGTCACTCAGCTTGTCGCCCTCGACTTTGACGTGGAGTGCAACCTCGTCTCCACATAGCGGGTTCTTCATTACTGCCGAGCGTGTTGCGCCCGCCAGCTCGCCCTTGTTCCTCGGCCGTCTGTAATGGTCGAGGATGAGCTCCTGGTAAAGGGCCGCTATCTCGGCTGAACGGTCGGCTACTGCCATGGTGGGCAAGATAACCGCAGGTGCGTTGCACCCGTTACCCGTCGGGTTCAAAGACTTCTTCGATCTTCGTCTCGAACAGCCGGGCGATATGAAATGCCAGCGGGAGGCTCGGGTCGTACCGGCCTGTCTCTATTGCGTTCACCGTCTGACGCGAGACGCCGAGTCGCTCCGAAAGCTCAGCCTGACTCCACTCCCGCTCCGCTCGAAGAATCCGGAGCTGGTTCTTCATTGATACCGCCGTCTCGCAATCGCCTGACCGGCCAGCCAGAACATCGGCAGGAACGGCCAGACGTGCCGATAGCTCCAGTCGTTCGGGTTGAGCGGCATCGCCAGCTGAACGAGGGCGAGGAGCATTACCAGGACGATCGCCAAGGGGTATGCGATGGCCAGGGCCTCGAGCTGAATCCGGCGCTCGAGCTCATCCGCCTCTCGCGTCGCGGCAATGAACTTCCAAAGGAAGGCAACGAACGGGACAATCGGGATCAACGCGACCGCCAGACGGCTCCAGTATGTCTGCGTGTCGCCCATCAGCTCGAGCGCTGCCCGCGCGCCGAAATACGAGACCATCCAGAGGACACCCCAGATGAGTGCCGCTCTGCCGTTCTTCGATGAGTAAGCCCTTGCGCGCTCCATTCGGCCTCCAGAAGGTGATGGACGAATGTAAAGCACACTTGTCGTTCTGTCAAGTGTCCTTTCCATCGAGCGCCGAGCCATGGCGTCAGTGTCATTACAGTAACCGGACGCTAACGGGATAGTGGCGCTATCGATTTAGTCAGACGGCTGCGTGGCCGAAGACTCCTTTCGCTTTGAGAACGCCTTCCACCAACGCGTCGATGTCCGACTCGTCGTTGTAGACGTAAAACGACGCACGTGCCGTCGCAGCCAGGTCGAGCCGCCGCATCAGCGGCTGCGCGCAGTGATGCCCAGCTCGAATGCAGACACCGTCGCCGTCGAGAATCGTCGCAAGGTCGTGAGGGTGCACGTCGCCGAGCGTGAAGCTCAGCACTCCGCTCCGCTCGGCAGCCGGCGGGCCATAGATGCGGATGCCTTCGATCTCCGAGAGACGATTTTGTGCCTTGGCAAGCAGCGCGCGCTCGTGACGCAGCACTTCGTCCATGCCGATCGCATCGAGATACTCCGCCGCTGCGGCGAGTCCCACTGCGTCCGCTGCATTCGGCGTCCCGGCCTCGAGTTTATGGGGAAGCTCATTCCAGGTGGTTGTCTCATCGTATACGAACTCGATCATGTCGCCGCCCGTCTGGTAGGGAGGCATGCTCTCGAGGATCTCGCGCTTCCCAATGAGCCCGCCAATCCCCATTGGCCCGCACATCTTGTGGCCGCTGAAGGCGTAGAAGTCCACGCCGAGCTCGTCGAACCGAACGCGTAGATGCGGTGCGCTTTGCGCACCGTCGACGACGATCAGCGCATCGGTCTGCCGCCGCACCATTTCGACGATCTCACGCACCGGATTCACGGTGCCCAGCGCGTTCGACACGTGGCTGAATGCGACGACACGCGTGCGATGAGTCAGCAGCGATCGCAATCGATCGAGATCGATTCTCCCGTCACTCGTCAGCTCGCAGATGCGGAAACCCGCGCCCATCTCGATCGCCAGCTGCTGCCACGGGACGAAGTTCGCGTGATGCTCCAGTGCAGTGACCACGATGTCGTCGCCACGCCGAACGTTTTCGCGCCCCCACGCCGACGCGACGAGGTTGATCGATTCGGTGGTCCCCCGGGTGAAGATTAGACATTCTGCATCCGCGACGCCCAGGAACCTCGCGATTGTCTCCCTCGCCCCGCTGTAGCATTCAGTAGCCGCCACCGAAAGCGCATAAGCACCCCGATGCGGATTGGCGTAGCTGGTCTCGTAGAACTCGCGCATCGCGTCGAGCACAACGCGCGGCTTCTGCGAAGTTGCGGCCGAGTCGAGGTAGTGGATGTCGGGATTTGCGGCGAGAAGAGGGAAGTCGGCCCGGCGATTCATTGCTCCACCTCCTCGGCGGGAATCCACGCCTCGGACATCTGGTGACCGGCGCCCGCTCGCGGACAGGCGGGGCCGACGAGAACCATTCCGTCCTCGATCTTGACTGTGAATACGGGAAGCGGATCGGTTGCCGGCCCCTGGCGTACGGCGCCGGTTGCGGAGTCGAACCTCGCGCCGTGCCATGCGCACTGGATTGTCCCGTCGGCCAGCACGTCGCCTAGTGACATGGCGAACTCCTGATGGGCGCATGTGTCGGACACGGCGGTGATCCGCCCCCCGTGCCGGATGAGACATACCGGCTCACCGGTTGACTTCACGACGCCGAATGTCCCCTCATCGGGAACTTCGTCGACCTTTGCAACAGCTTCGAAGAGAGAATCTTCCAAATATCCGCTCCGCAGTCTGCAATCATTGTTTGTCCGCAGCTCGCAGCCCGCAGCCAGCAGTGGTAGGTTGCTTATCCCGACAAAGTTACTTAGGATTCAATCTATGCAAGGAAGTGCTGTAACGCCAAGGAGTTAGGATGGGATCGGCAATCGAGACACTGGTCAATAGAGAGTATCCGTACGGCTTCGTTACCGACGTCGAGACGGACACGATTGGACGCGGCCTCAACGAGGACGTGATCCGGGTGATCTCGCAGAAAAAGAACGAGCCTGAGTTCATGCTGGCGTGGCGCCTCAAGGCATACCGCCGGTGGCTCACGATGAAGGAGCCGCACTGGGCGAACATCCATTACGAGCCCATCGACTACCAGGATCTCAGCTACTATTCGGCGCCAAAGAGCGTCAAGCCGCTGCAGAGTCTCGATGACGTCGACCCGGAGCTGCTGAGCGCCTACAAGAAGCTTGGAATCTCCCTCAACGAGCAGAAGATGCTCGCCGGCGTCGCGGTGGACGCAATTTTTGACAGCGTGTCCGTCGGCACGTCGATGAAGGAGGAGCTGGGTAAGTATGGAATCGTTTTCTGCTCCTTTGGCGAGGCGGTTCAGACTCATCCCGAGCTTATCGAGAAGTACCTGGGCACCGTCGTCCCGCACAGCGACAATTTCTTTGCTGCACTGAACGCCGCCGTTTTCAGCGACGGGTCGTTCTGCTACGTGCCGAAGGGTGTGAAGTGCCCGATGGAACTCTCGACTTACTTCCGCATCAACAGCGCTAACACGGGCCAGTTCGAGCGGACGCTGATCATCGCCGACGAAGGTGCCACGGTGAGCTACCTCGAGGGCTGCACGGCGCCGAAACGCGACACCAATCAGCTGCACGCGGCAGTAGTCGAGCTCATCGCGCTGGACAATGCCTCGGTGAAGTACTCGACCGTGCAGAACTGGTATGCCGGCGACGCCGAGGGGAAGGGCGGCATCTTCAACTTCGTGACGAAGCGAGGGAAGTGCGTCGGCGTGAACTCCAAGATCTCCTGGACGCAGGTAGAGACGGGCTCGGCGATTACCTGGAAGTATCCGAGTGTGATTCTTCAGGGCGACAACTCGACGGGGGAGTTCTACTCGGTGGCGGTGGTTAACAACTATCAGCAGGCGGACACCGGGACGAAGATGATTCACATCGGCAGGAACACGAAGTCGACGATCGTCTCGAAGGGAATTTCAGCGGGGCACGGGAACAACAGCTATCGCGGGCAGGTGAAGGTTCTGCCGAAAGCCACGGGCGCGAGGAATTACACGCAGTGCGATTCGATGCTGATCGGAAACCAGTGCGGCGCGCACACGTTCCCGTACATCGAAGTGCAGAACAACACGGCGACGCTGGAGCACGAGGCGTCGACCTCGAAGATCGGCGAGGATCAGATCTTCTACTGCAAGACGCGGGGGCTGAGTGCCGAGCATGCGGTGTCGATGATCGTCTCCGGTTTTTGTCGGGAGGTGTTTCAGAACCTGCCGATGGAATTCGCTGTCGAGGCTCAGCAGCTGCTGGGAATCACGCTCGAGGGGTCCGTGGGCTAGCATCTCGCGCAGCGTGAAGGTCTCGTTACCGATGAGAGATCTTAGAGCTGGACACCGAGACACCGAAACACCGAGAACTGAAGGGATTTTGGGAACAGCACCCGCTGCCGGAGCCCCGAGTGCAGTTGTCGTTCCCCTTAAAAGGTTTTCTCGGTGTCTCGGTGCCTCGGTGTCCAGCTCACAGATCCTTAAACTCGAATCAGGACTAAAGTGCTAGAAATCAAGAATCTTCATGCATCCATAACAGGAAAAGAAATCCTCCGCGGAGTGGACCTCACGGTCAACGAGGGCGAGGTGCACGCGGTGATGGGCCCTAACGGATCCGGGAAGAGCACGCTCGCGCAGGTGCTGGCGGGACACCCCGGATACGAAGTGACCGAAGGCAGCATCACGTACGACGGGCAGGATCTGCTGGCCGTTGACCCCGAAGTCCGCGCGCAGCAGGGAATTTTCCTCGCCTTCCAGTATCCCGTGGAAATCCCCGGCGTCACCAACGCGTACTTCATGCGGTCAGCCTACAACGAGATCAGAAAGGCGAAGGGACTCGAAGAGCTCGACCCGCTCGAGTTTCTCGATCTCATGGAAGAGAAAATGAAGCTCGTCGACATGGACCTGGCGATGCTCAACCGGTCCGTGAACACGGGCTTCTCCGGTGGAGAGAAGAAGCGCAACGAGATCCTGCAGATGGCCGTGCTCGCGCCGCGCCTCGCGATTCTCGACGAGACGGATTCGGGTCTCGACATCGATGCGCTGCGCATCGTGGCCGCGGGTGTCAACAAGCTCAGGCAGCCCGACAATGCGACGATCGTAGTCACGCACTATCAGCGGCTGCTCAATTACATCATCCCCGACTACGTGCATGTGCTCGTAAGTGGCCGCATCGCGAAGTCGGGAGGCAAAGAGCTGGCGCTCGCGCTCGAGGAAAAGGGCTACGACTGGGTGACGGAAGGGGCTGGCGCGGCTGCGGGAGCCACCGCGTGACGCAGGCGCAGCCGACGACAACAAATCAAACCGACGACCTGAAGTCGGCGCCGCATTCACTCTCGAGAAGAGCTTACCAGTCGGATTTCGAGCGCCTCGCTTCAGGCGCCCTTCAGTCCGAGCCCGAGTGGCTGGCGCGCCTTCGGCGCGACTCCTTCGCCAGCTTCGAGTCGCTCGGCTTCCCGACGATGAAGAACGAAGACTGGCACTTCACGAGCGTCGCGCCGATCGCCGACCGGGTCTTTCATCCGGCCGAGCCAAAGGCACTCTCGGTCGATGACAGCGAAAGTTTTCTTCTTCCACAGCTCGGCGGCCCGACCATCACCTTCGTGAATGGTCAGTATTCTGCCGAGCTCTCCACCGAAATTGCCGGCGGCAAATCCGGCGTCTCGTTCGAGAGCCTCTCCAACGCGATCGCGCGGGACTTGGACGGATCTCTAAGCCGGCTGCTCGGGAGCATCGCCGTCCCCGGGAGCTCCGCCTTTACCGCGCTGAATTCTGCGTTCTTCCGCGACGGAGCTCTGCTGCGTATCGCTGCTAGTGCCGTCGCGGACGCGCCGATTCACCTCGTGTTCATCGCCGCTGGTGGTGACGGCTCCGTATCACATCCGCGAAACCTCATAATCGCAGGTGCGCATTCGCGGGCGACAATCGTCGAGAGCTATGTCACGCTCGGGGACGCGGAATCGTTCACCAATGCGGTCACCGAAGTCACACTCGGTGAAGGAGCCCGGCTGAGCCACTACAAGCTCCAGAGCGAGAGTCCCCGTGCATTCCACGTCGGCACGATTCAGGCGTACCAGTCGCGCAACAGCTGGTACGAGTCGTTTTCGTTTGCGACCGGAGCCGACCTCTCACGCACGAACGTCTACACCGTTCTCGGCGGCGATGCCGCGGAGTGTGTGCTCAACGGACTGTATCTGGCCGACGGCACGCAGCACATGGACCATCAGACTTACGTCGAGCACGTCGCCCCGAACTGTCCGAGCCACGAGCTCTACAAGGGGATACTCGATGGGCGCTCGCACGGAGTCTTCAACGGCAAGGTGTACGTGCACCCTGAGGCGCAGAAGACCGACGGCAAGCAGAGCAACAACAACCTTCTGCTATCCAGTCACGCGCGAGTCGACACCAAGCCGCAGCTTGAGATTTTCGCTGACGACGTAAAGTGCACTCATGGTGCAACTGTTGGTCGCCTCGACGAGACCGCGCTGTTCTATCTGCGGAGCCGCGGAATTGGAATGGAAATGGCGCGGCAGCTGCTTACCTACGCATTCGCCGCAGATGTGCTGGAGCGGCTGGAGCTCGCACCTCTCAAGGAAGCGCTCGAAGCGCGCGTCCTCAGACGATTTACCGCATCTGCGTGAGGTAGACCCACGCGGCAATCACGGCCAGAACGGCCAGTATCAGCACCACCGGCCACCGCTTGCGCCTATCGTCGACATCGTGTCCCACGCCAAGTATCGGATTGCTGATCGTCGTACGCCTGCTGAGCACATCGTCCGTCGGGCGGGGCTCCGCGACGTCCACAACGGAGACGCCGAGTGGAAGCTTCGATCTGCGGAAGGTGAGCTCGGCAGTTCCGATTTCGATGCGGTCGCCGTCCCTGAGTTGCTGTGGAGTGTTGATCGTATGTCCATTCAACCGGGTACCGGTCGCCCCCGAGGTGTGAAGAACGTACTCACCGCCTTCTGCCCGCACTTCGGCGTGTGACCTCGAGACCGACGGCTCGCGCACGACGATATTGGCCGAGGCATCGCGCCCGATCGTGAAACCGGCATCGGAAAGGGGGTACGCCCGGCGCTCGAATTCATAGACCAGATAGGCCGATCCCCTGTCCCGATCCATTGCATTTGGTTCCATTGATTCTAGTCTTTCATGGGTTTCGGGGTGGCTTTGGCTGAAAGATATTGCATCTTGTTGCAGGAATTGAACCCCTCAGCGGAGGCTGGACCATGCCTACAAAGCTCGAGAAGACCCTAAAGCGCGAGATCGTGATCAACGGTGAGCCACACATTGCGACGATCTCGCCGGAAGGCGTCAAGGTCACAAAGAAGGGTTTTCGAAAGGGAAACGAGATTACATGGCAGGCGATCGCCAGCGGTGATGCGTCCCTTCGCCAGGATCTCAACGCGTCAGTCGCAGCAAGCGAGCCGGGCGAGTAACGCTCGCCTAATGCTGGTGCGCGGCCGTGTCGGGCTGCGCGGGCGCGCTCACCTGCGCCGGCACGTCGGAGAGATGCTCCTGAACGATCACCCAGCGTCCCTCACGGTTAGCGAAGACCGCGGTCCACGCGCCGCCGATCACGTGCGGCGTGTTGTGCGGATTGAGATGTGGTACCCGGTAGGTGGCGGTCATCACTGCGGCGCTCGGTGAAAGAACGTCGATGTTCATCGACGTCCATTCCCACCGTGGATTGCGCATGTTGCTTCCGACATACTGCCAGAATGTCTCCACCTGACTTTGAAGTGCGGCACGCGTGGTAGTCGCACGACCGCTGTTCGCCGAGATCACCGGCCCTTCAGCCGGGTAGAGGTTCATCAGCCGCGCGACCGCGTTCGGCTTCGAAAGATCATAGGTGCTGGTGACGAGATGCTTCAGCGAGTCGGCAATCGCGGCACGTTCGGACGTGCTCAATGCACGAGCTGCCGATTCGGTGCAGCCCGCCGAAACAATCGAAGCGAAAAGCAGCAGGGTACGGACTGATGAGCTGTTCATGAAGTCGAGATACACCGATTTAGTGCTTCCGATACCCGATACCCGATACCAGATCCCGGATAACAGATAACCGATTGCTGTCCAATTCGCTGGACTGCCGTGTCACTCGGCGGGGACAAAACGGCTTGTTGGTGTGTAATACAGAGGGAAAACGACATGGCGCGGCCGTTGCACCGCTAGCGCTCAATTTTGGCCGGCCGGCTCGCACGTCTGTGCGGCCTCGCATTCCGGCCGAGGTGGCAAAGGACCCGGGTATATGAAAACAAGACTCGTATTGATAGGCGCCGCCGGACTGATCGTCTCGGCGTGCAGTGGCACCAGCAAGACGATGAGCGACGATCTCAAGAAGGATCTCGATCTCGCGTCGACCTCGGACGGACTGACACTCGCTGCAAACGCGGCTAAGGCAAGCCAGGTGGTTTCGGCGATCGAGCGGACAACTCCGCCGGCACCCCGGCGCGTTGCGCAGTCGCAGCGGGTCGTGAAGCACAAGCCGGCTCCGAAGGCCCCGCCCGCTCCGGTCGAGGCGCAGGTTGCTGAAGTGACCGAAGAGGTCGTGCCCCAGCCTGTAGAAGAGACTCCGGCTCCAACGCAGACCGAGCCGGCGGCATCGCCGCGGCCGCATCCAGTCGAGATGCCTGCGGGTTCCGGAGTCCAGGTTGGGCGTGGCGGCGGATCGAACACCGGCGCAATACTCGGCGGGATAATTTCCGTCGTGCTTCGCGGTGGTGTTGTCGATGGTGACGAGTGCGATCCGCGGACCGATGGTCGTCGCGGCCGTGTCGGCACCGCGATCTCGATCAACTCCCGCATTCCAGTGATTCGCGGAACGTTCCCCGGATCGGGACGGGTACGGGGCTTCTAGAGAAACACGAGGCGCCGCGCAGAGAAACTCATCTCTGCGCGGCGCTTTCGCATTCAAATA
>JALYJX010000006.1 GCA_030775065.1 Gemmatimonadota bacterium
GCCAAAGCCGAGCGAGGCGGCGCCGCCGACGGGTCAGCTGCGGCGAGCCGTGGTGAAGTCGGTGATCTGAAGGGAACAATCGCCGAGCTCGACGCCGAAGTCGAACGGCTCAGGAAGCAGCTCTTCGAGGTGGAAGCCGAGAACCTTCAGCGCAGGCAGAAGCGCGCCCGGCCCGACGCGCTGCGCGGCACTTCAATCCGCAAGGAGACTCCGCTCGGCACGATGTTCATCCACATCACCGAGGACGACCGCGGGCAGCCATTCGAAGTGTTCATCAATCTCGGCAAGGCCGGCGGCGCGGCGATGGCCGACGTGGAGGCAATCGGGCGACTGATCTCGCTCGGGCTTCGCTCCGGCATCTCGATCCAGGCCATTCACCGCCAGCTTCGCGGCATCAGCTCCGATCGCGCCGTAGGTCTGGGGCCGAACAAGGTTCTCTCGGTTCCCGATGCAATTGGCATCGCCCTCGAGGACTGGATGCGCGAGAAGCAGGGAATTCAGCAGGAGCTCCTGAGGGCGCAGACGCCGCCCGAGGGAACGCCGGTGGTTTCAGCCGCGCCAGGCACGGCGGGCGCGAGCGACTCAGCGGGGTCGCAGGCTCAGTACGAGTTCGAGAAGGTGACGGGCGGAGAGACCTTCATCGGCACGTGCCCCGACTGCGGGTCGTCGATGGAGTTCGCCGAGGGCTGCGCCAAGTGTCACGTCTGCGGCTACTCGGAGTGCGGGTAGCGCCGCGAGCAGGATCAGTCGTCTACTGGCGCGATTCAAAGTTCCCCCGAAGGATCATCGGCTCTAAACAAGCTAAATCTGTGGACGTGTCTCGACGACTCGCTACCTTTATTGTCGTCATCGCAATCACACACCGAACGCGGAATCGGTCATGGACAAACGCAAGCTCGCTGCACTTGCCAGAAAGAACGCGGCAAAGTCAGGCACGAATTCCTCCATCCCCAAGGGATTCGGGAAGAAGTACGACAAGAACCTCTCGGATATTCCGGTTGACGAGGAGACTCTGAAGGAGCGCGATCGCGCCGACCGGTTCTTCAAGGAAATGCGAACTCGGGACTTCTGAGCTTCAAGGATCATTTCTCGGACCGCGCCGGCCTTTACGCGATCTACAGGCCGGAGTATCCGAAAGAGCTGTTCGAGTTTATCGCGGGGCTTCCCCGATTCCGTAGAGTTGCCCTGGATTGCGCCACCGGAAATGGCCAGGCGGCTCGCGGACTTGCTGCCCATTTCGCCCGCGTCGTCGCAACCGACGCGAGCCCCGAACAGATCGTGCGAGCCGAGCCCTTGTCGGGTATCGAGTATCGCGTCGCTCGGGCCGATGCGAGCGGCCTCCCTGACCAATCGGTGGACCTCGTAACGGTCGCGCAAGCGCTTCACTGGCTCGAGCCTGAACCATTCTTCATTGAGGCAAAGCGCGTCCTTGCTCCCGGCGGCGCAATCGCTGTTTGGTGTTACGGCGATCCCGTGCTCGACACCCCGGAGCTGCAGAAAATCCTTCACCGCTTCAATCGAGGAACGATCGAAGGGTACTGGCTACCCGAGCGCGACCTGGTACTCGAGGGGTACGCCACGGTTCCGTTTCCGTTCGATGAAGTCTCCACTCCGCGAATGACGCTGACCAGGGACTGCACGCTAGCCGAGCTGGTGGGATACGTCCGCACATGGTCGGCAACCGCGCGATATGTGGCCGAGCACGGAATTACGGCTGTCGAGCAACTCAAGTCGAATCTGGCTAGCCTGTGGGGCGATCCTTCAGCGCGGCACCGGGTCAACTCGCCGCTATTTCTCCGCGCGGGGCGCTGATCGGCTATGGCGTACCTGAGGGGGAAGCGACCACGAAGAACACAGAGAACTGCTTTTACCGCGGAGAACGCGAAGAACACGGAGAGCATCTCACTGGCCAATGCTTCGATCGCCGTCACCCCTTTCCAAGGGTTAACACACCCTGGCGAGCGAGGGCGTAACGGCGCGAGCTGTTCCCTTTAGAAAAAGCTCCGCGTTCTCCGCGTTCTCCGCGGTAGAGCAGTTCGGTGTTCTCCGACCCGGCCTCGCGCTTTACTTCTTTGCCTGCTTCTGAAACAACGGCAGGTACTTGCCGTAGCCCTCGGCCGCGAGCCGCGCCACCGGGATGAACCTCATCGCCGCCGAGTTCATGCAGTAGCGAAGACCCGCCGGTGCGGGACCGTCGTCAAAGAGGTGCCCCAGGTGCGAGTTCGCGCCTGCCGAGCGGATCTCAGTCCGTTCCATGAACAGAGTGCGGTCAGTCTTCGTTCGGATATTCTTTGTCTCGAGCGGCCGCGTGAAGCTCGGCCAACCCGTCCCTGACTCGTATTTGTCGAGAGAGCTGAACAGCGGCTCCCCTGATACGACATCGACGTAGATGCCTGCCTCGTGGTTGTCCCAGTACTCATTGCGAAATGGCGTCTCGGTCGCATCGCGCTGCGTCACCGCGAACTGAATCGGCGTGAGGATCCGTTTGAGCTCGGGATCGCCCTTCTTGAGCGGGCGCCGGGCGACCTGAGATGCTACGCCGCTCTGGCCCTCGAGAGACGTAACTGGTGCAAGGGAGAGCACCAGGGCGCCGGCGATGGCGATGCAGCGGAGTCGATTCCTAATGTCCGACATAGGTGGTCCTCGAGACGTTCGCGGGAAATGAGCAGTAACTGGTTGTTCAGAGGTTCAGCATGCGTCATTACTTATACTCCCGAATCCGTCCTTTGGATGCAATTCGCGCCACGGGCCGCCCGCCAGCGCATCCATCGGTTGGCGAGTAAATTGGGATAGATGGAGGAAACGATGTCGAACAACCGCCTGCAGCAGCTCCAGGATCTTGGTCAGTCCATCTGGCTCGATAACATCGACCGGAAGATGCTCCATAACGGCGACCTCGAGCGCCGCATCCGTGAGGACGCCCTGACGGGCATGACGTCGAACCCGACGATTTTCGAGAAAGCACTCGCTGAAGGGTCTGACTACGACGATCAGCTCCTCTCTGCCGACCCAGGTCTGACGCCTGAGCAGCTTTTCGAGCTTGTGGAAACGACGGACGTCCAGCGCGCCTGTGATATTTTCGGCGGCGTTTACCAGAAGACGCGCGGCGGCGACGGCTACGTCTCTATCGAAGTGTCGCCGGGAGTCGCCAACGACTCCAGGATGAGCGTCGACGAAGCCTGCCGGCTGTGGAAGACTGTCGACCGTCCGAACGTGATGGTCAAGATTCCGGGCACCGAGCAGGGCGCGATTGCCGTGCGTGACCTCATCAGCCGGGGAATCAACGTCAACATCACTCTCCTTTTCTCCCTCGAGGCGCACGCGCGCGTGATAGATGCCTACATGTTCGGCCTCGAGGACCGCGTTGGACGCGGCGAGCCGATCGACGGCATCTTTTCAGTCGCCAGCTTCTTCGTGAGCCGGGTGGATACGGAAGTCGACAAGCGTCTCGACGCGATGATCAAGACCGCAAAGCCCGACGATGCAGATCGTTTGCGTCTGTTGAAGGGCCGCGCCGCCATCGCCAACGCCAAGCTCGCCTATAGCCTCTTCACGGAGCGATTCGCCGCTGAGCGGTGGAAGACTCTGGCCGAGAAAGGCGGGCGGGTTCAGCAGCCGCTGTGGGCAAGCACAGGGGTCAAGAACCCCGAGTACCGCGACGTCATCTACGTCGAGGAGCTGACCGGACCGAACACCGTCAACACCATGCCGCCGAAGCTGATCGACGCATTCCGCGACCATGGCGTTGTCGAGCGCACTGTCGACAAGCGGCTGGGGGCGGCCGAGGGTCTTCTCCACGAGGTCGAAGCCGTCGGCATCTCGATGAAGGACGTGACCGACACGCTGCTTCGTGAAGGTCTTGCAAGCTTCCAGAAGTCGTTCGATTCGCTGACCGCCGGGATCGCAAGGAAAATGAGCGCACTGGTGCCGACTACGAAGTGACTGGCGTCTACATACCGCGCACGAAGATCGTCTGCACGCTCGGGCCGGCGAGCTCGACCGAGGAGACGGTGCAGGGGCTGATCGAGGCGGGCATGAACGTGGCCCGCCTCAATTTTTCGCACGGGACGCATGATCAGCACGCTGACATGGTGGCGATGATCCGACGCCTGGCCAAGTCGATGGAGGTGCCGGTCGCGATAATCGGCGATCTGCAGGGGCCGCGAATTCGCGTGGGAGACCTCACCTCTCCGCGAACCGTGACTCAAGGCCAGGACGTTGTTCTCGTTCCGGAAGGTCAGGAGACCTCCGCCGGCGAGATCCCGATCACGTACGATCTTCTGGCTACCGACATCCACGTCGGCGACCGGATCCTCATCGACGACGGCCTCATCGAGCTCATGGCGATGGAGGTCTCGCCACCCAAGGTGCGCGCGCGGGTGCTGCATCCGGGCGATATCAACGCGCACAAGGGTCTCAACCTGCCGGGCGTGCAGGTGTCCGCCCCATCCATCACAGAGAAAGACGCAGCTGACATCCGCTTTGCCATCGACCAGTCACTCGACTACCTGGCGCTCAGCTTCGTGCGTCGCGCACGGGACATCGATGAGCTTCGCGCGATGGTGCCGAAGGAGCTGCTGATCATTGCGAAAATCGAGAAGGATGTCGCGCTGGCGAACATCGAGAGCATCCTCCAGACAGCGGACGGGGTCATGGTCGCTCGCGGGGACCTCGGCGTCGAGCTGCCGTTCGAGGAGGTGCCTGGCGCTCAAAAGCGCATCATCAGCCTGGCAAATCGGATGGGCCGCCCGGTCATCACGGCAACGCAGATGCTCGAGTCGATGGTGGAGCACCCGCGCCCCACCCGCGCGGAAGCGAGCGACGTTGCCAACGCGATACTAGACGGTACCGACGCGGTGATGCTCTCGGCCGAGACTGCGGCGGGCGCTTATCCGCGACTGGCTGTGGAAGCGATGACGAGGATCATCGCGGAGGTAGAGAAGCACCCGCCTCCGAAGATTCGAGCTCGTGCGCAGCCCAGCACTGCTGTCGACGTTGTTCCCACGGAAGTCGCGATTGCGGCGGCAACATCCGCGGCAGTCGACATGCTCGGTGCTCCACTCGTGGTGGTTTTCACAAAGAGCGGTTTTTCGGCGCGCGTGGTCGCGTCTCATCGGCCGGGCGTGTCTATTCTCGTGCTGACGGATCAGGCGCGCACGTATCGCCAGCTTTCGCTCGTGTGGGGCGTGATTCCCGTGCTCGTGCCCCACTGCGACAGCTACGACGAGATGATGCAGAGAGCAAAGCAGGCTGTTGTCGAGCGGCAGCTCGCCACGCCCGGGGATCGTATCATCGTCACTGCCGGAGTCCCGTTCGACATGCCGGGCACCACGAACCTGCTCAAGGTCGAGACAATCTGAGCCGGCGGCCCGGATGAAGCTGACATTTCTCGGCACGGGAACGAGCTTCGGGGTGCCACAGATCGGATGCCGGTGTGCTGTCTGCCATTCACCCGATCCGCGTGACAAGCGCAGCAGAGTCGGTGCAGTGGTGGAGACCGACCAGGGCGCGAGACTCCTGCTGGACACGCCGCCCGAGCTGCGAATGCAGCTCATCACGGCCGGCATCGATCGTGTCGACGCTGTGCTTTTCACGCATGATCACGCCGATCACACCCACGGCCTCGACGACATTCGCTCGATCTCCAACCGCCGTGATGCGCCGCTCGACATGTACGGTCCCGCGGATTCGCTGGCGCGGCTCGCCCGCCGCTTTGCCTACATTTTCGACGAGAGCGTGCGCGCGCTTCCCGGAACATCGAAGCCCGAGGGGCGGGCCATTCCGCTCGCCGACCGCGAGCGCGTGAGAATCGCCGATGTCGACGTCGTACCGGTCGCCCTTCCGCATGGACCGGTTCCTGTTTTCGGTTATCGCATCGGCCCTCTCGCGTACGTGACCGACGCAAAGACGATCCCACCCGACGCCATCACCGTCCTCGCGGGTGCGCGCGTGCTCGTGATCAATGCGCTATTCCGGACGGGTCATCCGACGCACCTGAGCATACCTGAAGCAGTGGAAGCCGCGAAACGCATCGGCGCGGAGCGCACCTACCTCACGCACCTGACACATGACAACTTCCACGCGGATCTGGAGGCCGAGCTTCCCAGAGGAATCTCGCCGGCCTTCGACGGTCTGACCGTACGCATCGACTGAGAGCCATGACGATTCGCATCGAATACTCGAACATGATTGGCGAGGCCGTTGGGGGAATTCCGGAGAGCGAGTGGCGCGAAAACGCTGCGCGCTTCGCCGACGCATACAATGGATTCGAGCGTCTACGCGCCTCCGGAACGGTGGGCTTCGTGGATATCGCGCGCGACACCGCCCTTCGGGATCAATCGCTCGAGTTCGCTGAGGGCGCTCGGGGACGCTATGACGACGTCGTGATACTCGGAATTGGCGGCTCCGCGCTGGGGCCGATCGCGCTTCGAACTGCGCTTCGTCCAAGCGGCTGGAACATGCTCTCCACGGAAGCGCGCGGTGGCTTTCCACGGCTCCAGGTGCTGGACAACGTGGACCCTGAGACGATCGCGGCTCTATTCGAGCGGCTCGATCTCTCGCGTACGCTGTTCATCGTCACGTCCAAGTCTGGCGGCACGGCCGAGACCATGTCGCAATACATGATCGTCGACGATCGGATCAGAAAGGCGGGACTGCCGCCGGCCGAGCACTTTGTGTTCGTCACCGATCCGGCGCATGGCGCGCTCCGGCCGCTGGCAGCACAACGCGGCATTCCGGCGCTCGATATTCCGGCGAATGTGGGAGGACGCTTCAGCGTCCTCGCTCCGGTGGGAACGCTTCCAGCGGCTCTCATTGGAATCGATATCTCAGCGCTTTTGGCCGGCGCGAAGGAGATGGCCGACCGCTGCTCCACCGTTGAGCTCATGCGCAACCCTGCAGGGATTTACGCCGTGCTCCAATGGCTCGCCGACACGCGCCACGGCAAGACGATCAGCGTCCTGATGCCTTACTCGGATCCGTTACGCGACTTTGCCGCGTGGTTCGTACAGCTGTGGGCAGAGAGTCTGGGCAAGCACACCTCGAACGGCGGCTCGGTTGGCTCGACGCCGCTTGCTGCCCTCGGAGCCACGGACCAGCACAGTCAGGTTCAGCTTTTCATGGAAGGGCCAAAGAACAAGACAGTGACCTTCATCACTGTCGCGGATCGCGCCGTCGATCTCGAGATTCCAAGGAGCTTCGCTGACGTGAAGGAGCTCGGATACCTCGGCGGCCACTCTCTTGGCGAGCTGATTGATGTCGAGCAGAGAGCAACGGCGGGCGCGCTGGCGAAGCGGGGACGCCCCAACCTCACGATTCATGTGGACCGGGTCGATGCTCATCATGTCGGCGGGCTGATGATGTTCTTCGAGGTCGCAACCGCATTCGCTGGCCAACTCTACGACATCGATGCATTCAATCAGCCCGGCGTCGAGCTGGGGAAGCAGTTCGCGTACGCGTTGCTCGGGCGGCCGGGAGCAGATGCGGCAAAAAAAGAATGGGCGTCCCTGCCAAAGGCCGATCCGCGATGGAGCATCTGAGGCCTTTGCACCGACGGCATTTCACGTCAACTTTCTGACACGATGATTGAACAGATACAGATAATGGATGGAGCCGTGACCGTCACCGACGGCACGCTGGCCATCGACGATGAATCCGCGATTGCCTCCCCGGCGATGGACCGCCTGGCACACGCCGCGGTGTTCGGCGACCAGGACAGCCGCGACAACGCCCGCTGGCTGATCTGGGAGATAGGACAGAACGTTGGCGTAGTCCCCTCGTCGATTCACGATCTGTACATCGCCCGCGGCCGCGGCGAAGCGGGCGGATTCACCGTTCCTGCAATCAACGTCCGCGGCATGAGCTACGACACCGCTCGCTCGATCTTCCGCACCGCCAACAAGCTCCAGGCTGGAGCGTTCATCTGTGAGATCGCCCGGTCGGAGATCGCGTACACCGGGCAAAGGCCGCCCGAGTACGTCGCCGTGATTCTGGCGGCTGCGCTTCGCGAAGGTTTTCGGGGACCGGTGTTCATCCAGGGCGACCACTTCCAGGTGAGCGTCAAGAAGTTCGCGACAGATCCAGTGGGGGAAGTGAACGCCGTGAAGCAGCTCGCACGAGAGGCTGTCGCGGCTGGGTTCTACAACATCGACATCGATACGTCGACGCTGGTCGACCTGTCGAAACCTGATCTCGACCAGCAGCAGAAAACGAATTACGAGCAGGCCGCCGACATCGCGACTTTTATCCGCGACCTGCAGCCGGAGGGAATCACGATTTCGCTCGGCGGCGAGATTGGAGAAGTGGGAACCGAGAACAGCACTGTCGAGGAGCTGCACGCGTACATGGATGGGTTCAACCGCACGCTGAAGAAGCTCGCCCCCCATGCGCCCGGCCTGTCCAAGATCAGCGTGCAGTCGGGAACGACACACGGCGGAGTGGTGCTCGCCGATGGTACTATCGCCGATGTCCAGATCGATTTCGGCACCCTGGAGCTTCTGTCGAAGGTCGCCCGCGAGCGCTACGGACTGGCCGGCGCGGTGCAGCACGGGGCCTCGACACTGCCCGACGACGCGTTTCACAACTTCCCGCGTACGGAGACGTCCGAGATTCACCTGGCGACGAATTTCCAGACGATGCTGTACGATCAGCTGCCGGCCGAGCTGCGCGACGAGATTTACGCGTGGCTCGGGGAGAACGCGAAGGATGAGCGGAAGCCGGCTGACTCTGACGAGCAGTTCTACTACAAGACGAGAAAGAAGGCGCTGGGCCCGTTCAAGAGGCGCTTCTGGGATTTGCCGCCGGAAGCGAAGCGAACACTGGCCGAAGCCTACGACCGCAAGTTCGAGTTTCTCTTCACCCAGCTTGCAGTAGGCGGCACGAAGGACATCGTATCGCGATTCGTTTCGCCCGTGATCCAGCACAAGCCACAACCCCACGAGGACATCGCCGTCGTCGCGGCGGCGCCCGACGACGCCGACCTCAGTGACTGACCTCGCACCGAGCGCGGCATCCGACTGCGGGCAGCAGCTTCGGAACATCGCGCGACGTTCGGTGCACGAGACGCGGAATGCGCTGAACGGTCTGGTGGTAAACCTCGAGGTCGTACGAAGCCGCCTGTCGCGCTCCAGTGACAACGAGGACGTGCTTGAATTCGCGGAGAACGCGGCCGCTCAGGGCGAGGCGTCGGTGCGAATGTCCGAGGGTGTCGGCGCGCTTCTGTCGCTGATCGCCGGTGCCGTCGGCGCAGGCGGGAGGCTGCGATGCTCGGCTGTGGCAACGTCTCCCGAAACGCTTCGGTTCGAGCTCGAGCCGGGAGTTGCCGAGCGTGTCCTTCCGTCTTTGGTGGTGCTGGGCACGGCGGTCGGTTTTACCGCGGAAACGTCTGGCGCTGAGACGATTATATTAAGGTTCCCTGAACCAAGCAGCGCAGCGAACACACAACACGAATGAATTCTCCGAAGATTCTCATCGCGGACGACGAGCTCTCGATTACCAAGGGGCTCAGCGCAGTACTCTCCGACGAAGGTTACGAAGTCGTCGTTGCGCAGGATGGAAAAAGAGCACTCGATTATCTCGGCGCCGACAGCTTCGGCCTCGTGCTGGCGGATTTGATGATGCCGAAGCTCGACGGATTGGCGCTCCTCAAGGAGCTCCAGCGACTCAGCATCCCTACCGAATGCATAATTGTTACGGGGCAGGGCACAGTCGACTCCGCCGTGCAGGCCATGCGGGAAGGCGCCTATGACTACATCGAGAAGCCGCTCAACGCCGACAAGCTCAATCGTCTCAAGGCCCTGATACCGAAGGCGCTCGAGAAGTTCACGGTCCAGCAGCGGAACCGCGAGCTCTCATCGAAGCTCGAGGGTCTCACGCATTACGGTGAGCTCAGCGGGCAGTCCGAGGAAATGCGCTCTGTCTACCAGATCATCGATGCAGTCGCGCCATCATCGGCCAGCGTGCTGATCCTCGGCGAATCCGGCACCGGGAAAGAGCTCGTTGCGCGGGCGCTTCATACGAAGAGCGATCGCGCAAAGGGACCATTCTTCGCCCTCAATTGCGCGGCGCTGCCGAAGGACATCCTCGAGAACGAGCTCTTTGGCCACGAGAAGGGCGCCTTCACCGGGTCGACAAACGAAAAGGCGGGCGCCTTCGAGATGGCAGACGAAGGGACGATTTTCCTCGACGAAGTCGCCGAGATGCCGCCGGATATTCAGGTGAAGCTGCTGCGCGCGATCGAGAGCAGAACCATTCGGCGACTCGGCGGCAAGAAGGAGATCACAGTCGACATTCGAATCGTCGCCGCAACGAACCGCGATCTTCAGGAAGCACTCGCCGAAAACGAGCTGCGTGAGGATCTGTACTATCGACTGGCCGTGGTGGAGATATTCCTGCCTCCGCTTCGCGACCGTGCCGGTGACATCAAGCTGCTCGCCAACGAGTTTCTGGGACGTTTTTCGCAGCAGAATGGCAAAAAGATCACCGGGTTCGACGAGGCTGCCTGGCAATGGATTCTGTCGCATAACTGGCCGGGCAACGTGCGCGAGCTGAAAAACGCGGTCGAGCGTGCCGTCATCATGACGCGGTCGGATCGGATCGAGGCTGTGGACATCATGCCCCGCCATCTTCGACTCGCGGCCGAGGGGACTGTTCCGATGACGGTGCCCGAGGGCGCTTCGCTCGCCGACACGAAAAAGCAGCTGGTGCTCCGAACCTTTGCGTCAACCAGCGGCGACGCGACACGGACAGCGAAGATTGTGGGCATTTCGCCGGAGGATGTGCGGGCGGAAATTGCGTCGCTGATCCGCACGAACGGCGCGCACCACGACAGCACAGGTGGAACCGTGAGCGCGCAGGCGCCAGCGGCAGCAGGCAGTTCGCGCGCACGGGGCGCGTCGGCGAAGAGCAAGGCAAAGAAGCGTTAATCTCAGGAGAAAGCGAGAATGTCGGATTACGATTGGGACGATGACGAGCCGTACGTAGTCATCGAGCAGAGACAGCCTGGCATCGGATCGTTCCTGCTTGGCCTGGCGGTCGGGGCAGGGGTCGCGCTTCTGTTCGCTCCGCGGACGGGCGAAGAGACGCGGCGCGATCTGCAGCGACGCGCCCGCGAGGTCGGCGATCAGGCGCAGGATCTCGTGTCGGAGATCAGCGAATCGGTTGGCAACACGCTCCAGCAGGCCAGGGACACGGTCGAGGGAAGCATCGACGCCGCACGCGATGCAGTCGAGCTCAAGCGTAGACAGGTCACGAATGCCGTCGACGCCGGACGAGCGGCTGCACAGCAGGCGCGAGTCGAGCTCGAGCAGCGTATTGCAGAGACGAAGGCCGCGTATAAAGAGAGCTAGTGGCAGAGCGGCCGTTCCACGTCCGGATCGGCTGGACTTTCCGCGATTATGCGCAACGCGTCTGGGACAATAGCGGAGAGGACAACATCTTCTTTCTCGCGGGGGGCATTGCATTCAACCTGCTCCTCGCGGCGGTCCCGTTCTTTCTTCTCCTTGCGACGGGCCTCGCGTACCTCCTCAATCAAAGCGCGGACGTCACTTCAGCAGAAATAAACACGATCGTCGACCGGTTTCTGCCGCCGCAGGAAGCCGGTCAGCCCTCGCCCATCGGAGCGATTCTGGTTCCGATAATCAAGTCGCGTGGCGCGATCAGTATTTACGGGGTCATCGCCTTCATCTGGTTCTCGACGCGCCTCTTCGGATCGCTGCGCAGCGTACTCTGCGCGATCTTCGACATCGACTCCGATCGCGGCATCGTCGCCGGCAAGATTTTCGACGTGCAGATCACGATTGTTTCGACACTCCTTCTGGTCCTGTATACTGGTTTGAGCGCCTACCTCGCGCTGGCGACGACTCGGGGGTTGCTGATTCTGGGCGAGCTGGGGCTGCGTAAGGACATGATGGGCGCCCTCGAGTACAACATCGGTCAGGCGATTGCGTTTGCCTTCATCACACTGATGTTTTTCTCTCTTTACAAGTTTCTTCCGAACAGGCACATCAGATGGCAGACCGCGTTCATAGCGTCGTTGTTCACGAGCTTCATGTTCGAGGCGGCGAAGCGGCTTTTCGGGGCGTACGTGTACTCGTTCAATCCGGGAACGTTCTACCAGGGAACCGTCGCGGCCGTGGTGATCATTGTCGTGTGGGTGTATTACGCGGCGATGATCTTTATTCTGGGCGGGGAGGTCGCCCAGGTGTACGAGCTGCGGCGGGTGCGCAGACTTCAGCGCGAAGCGTTCGAAGATTAAGACCTTTTAATGTTCCTCAACAGGCCGATTTCTGGAACGAAGGTTGCCATACATTCGCGGTGACGCATCACTCAAACCAGCCTCGGAGGCTTCTCGTGGTAAAGCTACTGGTAGGGGCGGCCTTACTGGCCGTTTCAGTTACCGCCTGCTCGAAAACTGAAAGCGGCGATCTCGAAGTCGAGAAGCCCGTAGTCGGCACGCAGACCGACACGCTGAACGTTCCGACTGTGGAAATCGGCACGGACACGGCGCAGGTGACAGTTCCGAACGTCGACGTGAGAAGGGACACGGCCAGCATCAAGGTCCCGACCGTCAAGGTCAAGAAGTAAAGTCCTCTCGCATCTGAAGAGGCCCGCCGCTCGAATAATGCGTGGCGGGCCTTTTTTGTTTCTAAGAGGGCCCGTCGGTTCCTAAGAGGGTCCGTCGGTCCAAATAAGTCCCGAGGGCGTTCTCTCCGTCTCTGAGTCAAGCAGACTGGCGCAGAGACACCGAGAAAACCTTTTCTTTGTTTTACTGCGGTCCGTCGCTCTATCAGATCGCTGTGCGTCTGGATCGGGAAACGCAAATTTGGGAGTGGGAGAAGTTCAAAACAAAAAGAATTCTCGGTGTCTCTGTGCCAGCCGGCTTGACTCAGTGATGGAGAGAACGCCCCCGGGAATCTGTTGGACCGACGGACCCTCTTAGGAATCGCTGTGCCGTTGCGGTTGCCATTGCCGTTGCTGTTGGTTGTTGTGGTTTCTCCCAAGGTTATATTTCGTGTGCCCCAGGTCCCGGAGGGCGTCGGCCCGCTAACTCCGTCAGGACCCCGAAGGTAGCAGCGGCGTGCGGTGTCTTACGTTGCTCCGTCAGGCCTGGGGTATTTCCCCTCCTTAATGTCGCTCGCGCTCGCCCGGAAATACCGCCCTAAAAGCTTCGCCGGCGTGGCGGTGCAGACGCACGTCTCGAACACTTTGCGTGGAGCCATCGAGCGCGGACGAGTAGCCAACGGCTACCTCCTGTGCGGGCCGCGCGGTGTTGGCAAGACGACCCTCGCCCGTGTCCTGGCGATGGCTCTCAACTGCGAGAACAAGCGGCCCGACGGCGAGCCGTGCGGAGTCTGCACTTCGTGCCAGCGCATTTGGGCCGGGAGCTCGAGTCTCGACGTTGTCGAGATCGATGCCGCCTCCAACCGCGGCGTGGACGATGCGCGTGAGCTGCGCGAGCGTGCCATGTATGCCCCGTCCGGCGACGATCGTTACAAAGTCTATATCGTCGATGAGGCCCACATGCTCACGCGCGAGGCATGGAACGCGCTTCTCAAGATTCTGGAGGAGCCGCCTTCCCGCGTTGTGTTCGTGTTCGCGACGACTGAGCCGCAGAAAATAGCGCAGTCTGCCGCGCCGGTTCTGAGCCGCCTGCAACGATTCGATCTCAAGCGCATCGGCACTTCCGACATCGTATCCCGACTCGAGGCTGTGCTCCGCGAAGAGGGGCTGGAGTACAGTCCTGAAGCGTTGACGATGATCGCGCGCGCTGCCGACGGATCCATGCGGGACGCCCTGAGCCTCGCCGATCAGGTGCTGTCTCTGGGTGAGGGAGGGGTGACGGCGGACCGGGTGCGCATTGCCCTCGGCCTCGTTGCCGAAGACGAATATCTGGGCGTGATAGACCTGATCGCCGGGCGCCGAGCCGGAGAAGTTTTCGAGACTGTTCGCAGGCTCGCAGACGAGGGAGTGGACTTCTCCGTTTTTCTTGCCGGGCTCGGCGAGATGCTCCGTGCGCAGCTGGCTCTCATCCTCGGTGGATCCACCCAGGGAATCTCACCTGCGGCGCGTGAGGCACTCGAGTCGCACCGCGAGGTTTTCTCGTCGGCGGACCTGCTCCGCATGCTCTCGACGCTCGCCGAGATGGAGATGCAATTCCGGAAGAGCTCGCAGCAGCAGCTGTTGGTGGAGATGCTCCTCGTGCGCTTCGCACTGTTCGACCGCGCTCTCTCGATCGAGGATCTTCTCCGCAACCTGGGCGGAGAAGGTGCCGGTGGCAGCGCTGTGCCTGCATCGGCTCGCGGCAGCGCGCGCTCCAAGGTGGTGGAGCGTGAAACCCGCCGGGGGGCGATGGTGGGGGACGTGCTGCCGGAGCGATCACCCTCCGCTGAGCCGCCCGCTCGCGCGGCGCAGGCCACTTCCCCAGAGGCCGCGTCTCGCGCGAGTTCGCCGGACGCCTCGCCTCGCACGACGGCCCCGTTGAGCGCAACAGCGGTTGCGTCGGCACCGGATGCCGGTGTCGACTGGAAATCCGGCTATGAGCAAACCGCGAGCGAGGCAAAGCGCGCCAGGCTCACCACCGAAACAGTTCGCGCCGAGCGGCTTGCGGCGCTTCGCGCCAACGACCCGGTGCTCGACGCGGCCGTCGATCTTCTCGATCTCGAGTTGCTCGATTGACGCCACACACAATTACAAATGGCTGACTTCAACAAGATTCTCGAGCAGGCCCAGCAGATGCAGGGCCGGCTCGAAAAAATTCAGGACGAGCTCCAGGCGATGTCGGTGACGGCGACTGCCGGCGGTGGCATGGTCACCGTGGAAGCCGACGGAAAGGGGCAGATCACCCGGATCAGAATCGATCCCTCGATCGTGAACGCCGCCGACGTCGAGATGCTCGAAGACCTCGTTCTCGTCGCCGTACGAGATGCGCAGCACAAGGCCGCGGAGCTCGCAAAGCAGGAGATGTCGAAGCTCACAGGCGGCCTGAACCTCCCGTTCAAGCTGCCCTTCTAGAGTGTCCGCGATAGACGCTCTCGTCGGGGAGCTGGCCAGGCTTCCCGGCATCGGAAGGAAGACTGCCCTTCGACTCACCTACCATCTGCTCCGACAACCCGCCGAGCAGAGCCGGCGTCTCGCCGACGCGCTCGCGACGCTCACCGAGAAAGTTCGGCCGTGCTCGCAGTGCTTCAACCTGACGGAAGAGGAGATGTGCGCAATCTGTCGTGACGTCCGTCGCGACCCGGCGCTGATCTGCGCGGTGGAGGAGTCGGCCGACATCGGTGCAATCGAGCGTGCCGGCGAATATCGAGGTGTATATCACGTGCTGGGCGGACGGCTGTCGCCGCTGGATGGCGTGGGTCCGGACGATCTGACGATCCCGCAGCTCGAGAGCCGCGTCTCCGGCGGGAGCGTGCGCGAGGTGATCATCGCGACGAACCCGAGCATTGAGGGCGAAGCCACCGCGTTGTACGTTCAGCGCAAGCTGCTGCCCTATCAGCTGACGGTGACACGTATCGCACGTGGTCTCCCGGTGGGTGGCGACCTCGAGTACGCTGACGGAGTGACGATTGCGCAAGCGCTTACCGCCCGGCGGGCTATGTGACTAGCGATCGAGCCAGACAACTGGCTCTGCTCGGGTTTCTCGCCGGTGCGGCCTGTGGAGCTATGACGTGGAGCCGCGTTCAGCGCCAGTATCGCCGTGACCTCTTCAGTCCCCGTCCTCTCAGGCGATTCGCGGCTCTCAGTTATCTTCGCGGGCGCCCAACAGTCAATACTGCGCGCCTCCTTCGCGAGTACGTCGCGTGGGAGCACAGTCCATTGCTGAGACGGCGGGGTGTCTCGCTTATGCGACGACTCGAAAACACGCTTTCCTGAAAGCCAAAATGCAGCCCGCGGCGAGCAGCTGGTCCTTCGAAGAAGATGACCTCAACGCCATCGTGCGCACGATCTCACGCTTTCTGGCGGAGACCGGCGCTCGCTCATCGCTGCTGGTCGACCGTTCCGGCCAGCTGGTCGCGACGGTCGGAGACCCGCTTGGATTCGATCCCGTAACTTTCGCGACGCTTACCGCAGCGGATTTCAGCGCGAACGACCAGCTCGCCCGCCTCATCGGCGAGACTGATTTCACGACACTCTTTCACCAGGGGGAACGCGAGTCGATGTACGTGGCCGACATTGCACGGCGGCTCATTCTCGTAGTGCTGTTCGACAATCGCACGCCGATCGGGCTCGTTCGTCTGAAGATGAAGCCGGCGGTTGAAGAGCTCACGGGTCACCTCGATCGCGCGTTCGCGCGCGCGCGAGCGGGCGGGACAATGCAGCCGAACATCCTCGCCGGCGCCGGCGACGAGATCGACGAGCTGTTCAACTGGTAAGGAGAGAACGGCAATGTCGATGATCAACTACGCGGCGCGCGAGATCAACTGCAAGATTGTCTATTACGGGCCCGGACTCGGGGGGAAGACAACGAATCTCGAGCACATCTATGGCAAGGTGAAGCCGGAGACGAGGGGAAAGCTCATCTCTCTCGCAACCGAGAACGAGCGCACACTGTTCTTCGATTTCCTACCCGTAGACCTGGGCACCATTCGCGGATTCAACACGCGATTCCATCTCTACACGGTCCCCGGTCAGGTCTACTACAACGCCAGCCGCAAGCTCATCCTCAAGAACGTCGATGGGATTGTGTTCGTTTCGGATTCGCAGATGGAGAGAATGGAAGCGAATCTGGAATCGATGCAGAATCTCTACGACAACATGGCGGAGTACGGTTACGATCTGACGCGGATGCCGTTTGTGATTCAATACAACAAACGGGACCTTCCGAATGCGGCGCCGGTTGCCGAGCTGCAGGCGGCGCTCAATCCCGGCTGGGAGCCGGCCGATCCATCCAAGGCTCGAGTCACTCCCGACCCGTATCACGCCGGCCAGAATCTCGTGGAGCAGCTCTCCAGTGGAGAGTGGGTCGAGCGCGCGCCGCATTTCGAGGCGGTCGCCGTCGCCGGCGATGGAGTCTTTGACACTCTGAAGGCAGTCAGCAAGCTGGTGCTCAAGGCCCTGGCCTGACGCGCCCTCGCTGGTGAATCTCCCGAACGCGATAACCGTCGGTCGGATCCTCGTGGCGCCGCTGATTGCTGCGCTGCCGTTCATGACGTCCGCCGTTGTCCGTCTCGCCGCGTTTGTCATTTACATCGTGGCCGCCGTCTCCGACTACTACGATGGGAAGCTCGCGCGAACCCGGAATCTCGTTACCGATCTCGGAAGCCTGCTCGACCCTCTGGCTGACAAGCTCCTGCTTTTCGCCACGCTCATTCCGATGTTCATCCTGATGTCGCCGGAATCCGACCCGTTCTCTCCGGATCGCGAGTCGCTCGGCGCGGCGCATCAGTTCCCGTTTCGCACTCCGTGGGGCAACGTAAGCCTGCCATGGTGGATCGTAGCCATCGTGATCGGACGCGAGCTGTTCATGACAGTTTTCCGTCACGTGGCCGCTAGAAAGGGTGTGGTCATCGGGGCAATCGGACCGGCCAAATGGAAGACGGGCTTCCAGTGCACGTGGGTCGGCGCAGCCTACTTCTGGTTTTTTGCCGCTACATATGCGGCGAGCCGCGGATGGGACACGGTTCCGTGGCAGTCGTTCGCCTGGTTCAACGGGATCGTTGGAGTCGTGACGATGATCGCGGCCGTGTTCCTCACGCTCTATTCGCTCTGGCTATACATCGTCCGCTACGGCCGAATCGTAACCGGCTGAAAGGGTGAAGATCGAAGTCGTAACCATCGGAGACGAGCTTCTTCTCGGCTTCACGGTCGACACCAATGCCGCCCATCTTGCGCGAGAGCTCGCTTCCATTGGAGTAGGCATTGCGCGGCGCTCGACAGTAGGCGACTCGCCGGCCGCCATCGCGACGGCGGTTGGCGAAGCACTGGAGCGTAGCGAAGGAGTCATCACGACCGGAGGCCTTGGTCCGACCGCGGACGACATGACAAAGAGCGCCATCGCCGGGCTGTTCGGCCGCGAGATGGTTCTGGACAAGTCCATCGTGCGCTGGCTTCATGACCGCTGGGCGAAGATGGGACGCACCGGGAGGATACCGGAGTCGAATTTCGCACAGGCGATGATCCCGGCCGGAGCTGAAATAATTCCGAACGCTCACGGTAGCGCTCCCGGAATCTGGTTGGAGGATGATCGCGGCCGCTGGGTGGCGATGCTGCCCGGAGTGCCGCGGGAAATGCGGGCGATGCTCGCGGAGCAGCTGATGCCGCGCCTGCTCGCGCGGCTGGGCGTGCACTCGGAGGGTTCCGGCACAGTATTGAGCGTGATCGTTTCGCGCACGCTTCGGACGACCGGAATCGCCGAATCGGCGCTGGCCGATCTGCTCGGGAATCTTGGACGCTCGGTTGACGGACTTGCCCCGGCGTTTCTGCCTGCGGTCGAGGGCGTAGATATCCGACTGACGAGCACTGGCGTCAGCGAGGCGGAAACGTCCAGGCGGCTCGCCGAGGCAATGGTGAAACTTCGTGAGGCAATTGGCCGGTATGTCTATGCCGAAGGCGGAGTCGACCTCGCTGAAGTAGTGTTGGAAGAGTGTCGTGCGCGGAACGTCAGGATCGGGGTCGCGGAGAGCTGCACCGGCGGCCTTCTCGGAGCGCGCATCACGGCAATTCCGGGAGCCAGCGATGTTTTTCTCGGAGGCGTGCTTGCGTACGACAACCTGGTGAAAACGGAAATGCTTGGCGTGGACGAGGCCGTGCTCGCCGCTCGAGGCGCGGTGAGCGAGCCGGTGGCGCTGGCCATGGCTCACGGTGTGCGAGCCCGGTTGTCGTCCGACATCGGGATTTCAATCACGGGAATCGCTGGACCGGGTGGCGGAACGGAGGAAAAACCGGTTGGGACAGTCTGGATCGCAATCGACGGCACGACCACGCAAGCCGTCGGATTGCGGCTCATCGGCGATCGCGCGGAGATAAGGCAGCGGGCGGCGCAGGCGGCGCTCGATCTCCTGCGGCGCCAGCTGCAAAGCGGTTAAATTCTTGGGATGAGACGGAACAGGGATCGAATGGCGGACTCGACGAGGCAGGACGACTTTCTGAATGGCGATGGCGTTCCCGCGGCAGACGCTGCGGCAACGCCGCCTCTGGTCGACACAGACGAGCGAGGGGCGGGTGCCCAGGATCAGGATGGCATCGGCGATCGAATCTCCGAGCTCCAGCGCGACCTCACGACGGAACGCGACAAGCTGTTGAGGCTTGCGGCCGAATTCGACAACTACAGGAAGCGCATGATGCGCGAGCGCCTGGAGGCGGAGGCGCGTGGCAAGGCGGAGCTCGTGAAGGATATCCTCGAGCCGCTGGACGACATCGCGCGATTCGCTCACGTCGACCCTGCCGTCACTGATTCCACTACGCTGGTTGAAGGCGTGGCGATGGTCGAGCGAAAGCTCGAAAAGACGCTGCGCACTGCCGGGCTCGAGCCCATGAATCCCGTCGGAGAGCCATTCGATCCCGCCAGACATGAGGCCGTCGGCACCGAGCCGGCGGCCGCCCCCGATGACGACGGCACAGTCGGACGAGTATACCAGATCGGCTACACCTTCAAGGGACAGCTGCTGCGGCCGGCGCGCGTGGTTGTGAGGCAGTACACGGACGCCGATTAGCTAGCAAGAGTTCATGGCGCAGACCAAGGACTTTTACGCGGTACTGGGAGTACCATCCACCGCTACCCAGGACGAGATAAAAAAAGCGTATCGCAAGCTGGCGAAGAAAAACCATCCCGACGCCAACGCGAACGACGCCAGGGCAGCTGAACGGTTCAAGGAGATTTCCGAGGCGAACACCGTCCTTGGCGACCCCGAGAAGCGGAAGCAGTACGATGAAATGCGTCGTCTCGGTGCGTTCGGCGGATTCGGTGGCTTCGGTGGTGCAGGCGCCGGGAGACCGTCCTCGCGGCCCGGCCAGAGCGCGGGGGCGAATCCGAACATCAACTTCCAGGACTTCGACATCGGAGGTCTCGGCGGCCTCGGCGACCTCTTTGGATCGATCTTCGGCGGCGGCGCGCGCGGAGGCGGCCGTCCGTCGGGTCCCCAGAGAGGACAGAACATCGAGGCGAATCTCGACATTCCGTTCCGTACTGCCGCGAAAGGCGGCAAGGTGCCCGTGGACCTCGAGGTGAACGAGGAGTGTCCGACGTGTCACGGCACTGGTGGCGCTCCTGGTGCGACGATGAAGGTTTGCCCCGAATGCTCCGGACGCGGCGTCGTCTCCTTCGGCCAGGGCGGCTTCGCCGTCAACCGTCCGTGCCCGGTCTGCCTCGGCCGCGGGCAGGTTCCGTCACAGGTTTGTGCAACGTGCAACGGCGCCGGCGAGGTGCGCGCGCGGAAGAAGGTTCTCATCACGGTGCCGGCCGGCGTCGACACGGGATCGAAGATCAGGCTGAAGGGCCAGGGAGGCAAAGGCTCGGCGAACGGTCCGCCGGGCGATCTGCTCATCACCTTCACTGTGACGCCTGATCGATTCTACAAGCGCGAAGGATTGGACATAATCGCAACGCTGCCAATTAACATTGCGCAAGCTACGCTTGGCTCGAAGATCAGCGTGAAAACGCTCGACGGAAAAAAGGTCCTGATCCGCATTCCGCCGGGCACGCCCTCGGGTAAACGGTTTCGCGTGAAAGGGCAGGGAATACAGAAGGGCAACGAGCGCGGTGATCTCATCGTCGAGGTGAAGATCGAAACGCCGGACAAGCTTTCCGACGAGCAGCAGCGCATGATGCGCGAGTTCGCGGAAGCGGGTGGGATGAAGTATTAACGAGTACGATCGCGGCATCGTAGCGACCTTCGTCGGGGCGGTTCTGCTTGGGCTCATCTACACGACAAAGCCGGATCGGGGAACCGGCGGCATCACGCTGACACGGCAGGGCGATACGGCGACGGTGATCGACACCGGGAAAGTTTCGCTGTCGGGGGGCAGGGATACCGTGACGTTTACGCCGCCCGGCCCGGTCCCGGCTAGTCCATCAGACCTCATTATCCCGTTTCCGGCGGATACGTCGTCGCCAGTGTTGCCTCCAACTACAGGTGTAGTTCCAACGGGGTCGTCCTATCCGGTGGTGACTCCCTCGGATCTCGTCGACCTTCGCGCGCATTCTCTCGTGATTCCGGTTGTCGGCACGAAGGCGGAAAGGCTGATCGACAGCTTCGACGACCGCCGTGGCGGAACGCGGCGTCACGAGGCTATCGACATCATGGCGCCCCGCGGCACTGCCGTGGTGTCATCAGACGCGGGGACGGTGCTCAAGCTTCACAACAGCGCGGCGGGCGGACTGACGGTCTATGTTGCCGATCTGACGCAGCGGTTCATCATGCTGTACGCGCATCTCGACCGGTACCGTCCCGGAATCGCGGAAGGCAGGACGGTGAGAAAGGGAGAGATTATCGGCTACGTCGGCTCGACGGGAAACGCGTCACCCGGTGCACCGCATCTTCACTTCGCGATTGCCCGGTCGGACAACCCGAAGGAGTGGTGGAAGGGAACCCCACTGAATCCATTTCTCGTGTGGCGAGGGAAGTAAAAAAACACCGTTTCCCCGGCAAACCGGAAACAGCGATCGGAGAAAACAGACTAGCGCGGGGGAATGTCTGGCGCGGGTACTCCGGTTGTATTCGGCAGCATGCACCTGACATCGAACTCTTCGATCGCCCGTCTCGCTTGTTCGACCTCGATGCTCGCTCCTCGAAGGGTGACGGCGGAAAGATCCCGTGCCTGGTAGACCGCCGGCCCTTTCGAGCGGAGATACGGAGTCGCCAGGTCGGACGCCTGCGATGACGTGATGCACTTCAGTTGAAGAGTCACCGTAACGACCGGATCAGACGCGCCAAGCCTCCCGCCGTCGCGAAGACGCGGCAGAACCTCTCGCACGATACCGAACGAAGCAGTCACGCCGAGCGCCGCAATGAGGACCATCCGCCAGCGGCGCGCTATGCGCCTTCGACTCGCCACGAGCGCCTCGCGAGCGACGACGGACGGGAGTGCCGACATTTGTACGCCTTCAAGAGCGGACGCGACACTTCGCTCCCGCTCGCGCACCTGTGTGACAACGCGCGTGCATTCGGCGCATGTCTCGCAGTGGCGGCCGACTGCCGAGGCCGGGTCCATCTCCCGTTGGTCGGCGACGAGAACGGCGGAGAGACACTCTGCGCAGGTCATGATTGGTCGCCCTCGGCTGGGCAACACTCTGCGCAGGTCATCATCGGTCGACCTCGGCCCATGCTGGATGTGTTGCGAGAACTCTTGCGCGGATGGTCGATCTCGCCTTGAAAAGGTTGGCGCGCACCGTCACCGCCTTTGCGCCGAGCATCACGGCGACTTCCGCGGGGTCGTAGCCCTGCAGGTCGATCAGGTCGAACACTTCCCGCTGGCGCGGAGGCAAGCCGGCGAAGAATTCGCGTATCAAGGCAGCGACCCTTTGCCTGTCGACGCGCGCACCGGGATCGGTGACGTAGATCTCCCGGTCGGGACGACCGGCAGGCGAGGACGCAAGTCGTGACCGACGAAGGAATGTCCGCCGTCGCTGATCAGCAACTCGACGAGTAATGCTGAATGCCCAGGCCTCGACTGGCGCATCGCCACGGAACTGCTCGAGCTGCCGGTGAATGAGGACGAAGGTTTGTTGAGCTATTTCGTCCGCTTCGTCGGGGTCGCGCGCATATGTCAGCGCCCACCGATACACCCGCGGTTGGAGCAGAGCCACGAGCTGCGCGAATGACTGGTCATCGCCGGCGCGGGCGAGTGAAAGCATGTCCGCCGGAGCGACATCATTCACGGAGTACGCAGGCAGTAAAGCAGTAGCTGGCATCAGGGAGTCGGTTCGTCCAGTAAGTCATTGCTCTATGGTGACGTCACGACTGGCTGGGGCGTTTACCGCTGTTCCGTGCGCCGGGCCCGCGTGGCTGGCTGGGCCGGGGAAATAGCTAGGCCGCGAGAACCGGGAGCGATGTGCGCTGCGCCCGCGGTGAGCCGTAAGACGACGCCGATTCGATGAAGCCGCCGCCGAGTACTCGCTCGCCGTCATACAGCACGAGCGACTGGCCGGGTGCGATTGCCATCACCGGCTCGTCGAGCGCGATCTCTATCTCGTCCGCATCGACTCTCACGATTTCCCCGCGAGCGAGTGCGGCGCGATGCCTTATTCTGATGCTCACGGCCGCGCCGACCTCGGGCTGATCCACCAGCCAGTTCACCTCACGCGCAACGACGCCTCGGCCCAGCAGCTCCTCACGCGGTCCAATCACAACCGCTCTCGCATCGGGCTTGATGGCAACGACGTACATCGCGCGGGAATTTCCTCCCGGAAGCCCGCGCCGCTGGCCAATGGTGTAGCGCGCATATCCCTCGTGCATTCCGACCACGGCGCCGTCGGACGTCATGATCGGCCCGGGGCTGAGCGCGGGCGCGGCGACTCCGAGCTGCCGCTCGAGGATCCGCGTGTAATCACCGTCGGGAACGAAGCAGATCTCCTGACTCTCGGGCTTTTCGGCAACGACAGCCAAGCCGAGCATGTGCGCTGCGGCGCGGATCTCCGACTTTGTCGAGCCGCCGACCGGAAGCAGCATTCGGGAAAGAACCGCGCGGTCGATTCCCCACAGAAAATAGGTCTGGTCCTTGTTGTCGTCCCGCCCGCGGTATAGCACGCCATCAGAAACGCGAGCGTAATGGCCGGTTGCGAGCCACCGGGCGTCGATTGCGTCCGCCTTGCGGAGCAGATCCCGGAACTTCGTGAAGGTGTTGCAGCGGACGCACGGTATCGGAGTGCGGCCGCGTGCGTACTCCTGCGCGAAGTTCTCGACGACGTCGTGGTTGAACTTCGTCTCGAGATTGAGCACGTAGTGGGGAATCCCGAGATGCTCGCAGACGCGCCGTGCGTCATTCACGGAGTCGAGCGAGCAGCACGGGCGGTCTGGTACCTCGTCGCTCTCGCAGAACAGCTTCATGGTCGCGCCGACCACGTCGTAGCCTGACCGTACGAGCAGTGCGGCGGCGACGGACGAATCCACGCCTCCGGACATTGCGACAAGCACGCACTCCTTCACTCGATCAGCCCGCTGCGCTGAACTGCCGCGCCTTCTGCACAAGGGCGGGAAAGACTTCCGTCACGCGGGTAACGCACTCGTCGGTCGTGAGAGCGCCGACGCTCATCCGAATTGCCGCGCTCGCGAGCTCGGGAGAAACACCCATTGCCACGAGCACATGCGACGGGCTGATACTCCCGCTGGAGCAGGCCGACCCGCCCGATGCAGCGATGCCCTTGAGGTCGAGCGCCATGAGGAGCGACTCGCTGTCGGTGCCGGGTACGGAAATGTTGAGAACATGAGGCGCGCGTGGCGCGTTGCGGCCATGCACCACTGTATCCGGCATCCGCTCGAGGATTGCCGTCTCGAGCCTGTCTCGCAGCGCCTCCAGGCGCCGGCATTCCGTTTCCCTCTCTTCGACTGCGAGCTCGGCGGCGCGCGCGAGGCCGATCGCGCTGGCGACGTTCTCGGTGCCGGGCCTTCTGCCGCGGTCCTGGGTTCCACCGTGCATCAACGGCTGGAGCGGCGTCCCGCGCCTGATGAAGAGTGCGCCGATGCCCTTCGGCGCGCCGATCTTGTGCCCTGAGATCGAGAGCATGTCGAACTGCTGGGTGCCGGCATCGATGCGAATCTTGCCGAACGCCTGAACCGCATCCGTGTGCATCACCACGCCGCGCTCGCGGGACCTGTCAGCGAGAGTCGGAATCGGCTGCACAGTGCCGATTTCGTTGTTGACCCAGATCACCGAGCAGACGGCGACCGCATCGTCCACGAGCGAGTCGAAGGATTCGATCGAAACGCAGCCGTCCGAGTCCACCTCCAGCAGGCGCTCCTCAGCGCCCTCGCGCGCAGCCTGATGGATGGCGCCGAGGACCGCCTTGTGCTCGATGGGCGTGGTGACGACGGCGCGGCGACCCTTGTCGCGCATCGCCCGCCAGGCGCCGAGAATCGCGAGGTTGTCGCCCTCGGTTCCACCCGACGTGAAGCAGAGCTCATCGCTTCGCGCGCCGAGGCAGTGTGCTACTCGCTCGCGCGCTTCGTCTAGCGCAGCGCGTGCCTCGCGCCCCCAGCGGTGGGTGCTGGAGGGGTTTCCGAACCGCGTCGCGAAAAAGGGGCGCATGGCCTCGAAAACCTCGTCGCGAACCGGGGTTGTCGCTGCGTGGTCGAGATAAATAGGACTTGGAGGCACACCCTAAAATAATGAGTAATTGCGGTCCTGGATCCGCAGTACACCTATTCGGCGTCTTTCCCGAAGAATTTGCTGCGCACAGCCCAGAGATCGGGAAAGAACCGCTGGGATACCGTCTTCTGAAGGTATTTCGACCCGAGCGTTCCGCCGGTTCCGCCGGTCGCCGGCCCGATTATTCGCTCCACCAGCTGCACGTGGAGGAAACGCCACATCGCGAATCCCTGCTCGTATTCGAGCAGCCCCTCGGCGAGCATCTGCAGCGGGCGCTGGTGCTCCTCGCGGTAGATCTCCTCCAGAGAAACGCCGTGCGTCGCCAGAAGCTTGTTGAACAGCTCCTGTAGCGACGGACCGTCGAGCGCATCCTGAATCAACCTGGGAATCTCCCCGTGCTCGGAGAGTACCTGAATGAAGTGTGGGTCCCGGAGCCCTGACATCGCTTCAATCGCGCGGAACTGCTGGGATTGTGACCCGCTCGATGTGCCGAGGTACCCGCGGAACTGCGCGAACCGCTGTGGCGGCAGGGTTTCGAGCGCACTCAGCTGTGCGGTAACGATTCGCACAAGCGCGTTCAGACGCTTTACCGCCGCGACGGCGCCGAGTGTGTCGCTCTCCTGGAGC
>JALYJX010000007.1 GCA_030775065.1 Gemmatimonadota bacterium
CCGACCAGGAGGCCGATCTTCTGTTCCATGGGGTGCGCGCTCCGTGGGTGGCTGGAAGAACATAATGCGCCCGGGGCTGCGGTTCACCTGCCCGGAGTAGCCCGCTGGAAGCCCAACCTGTAGGTTTGCAATCCCCGTTGAAAGGGTACCGACCGCGTGCTGGACCGTCTCGAAAAAGCCTTATCCGACAAGTACGACATCGAGCGCGAGCTCGGGCGCGGCGGCATGGCCACGGTTTACCTGGCGCAGGACCGGAAACATGATCGCGCGGTCGCGGTCAAAGTTCTCCACCCCGAGCTCTCTTCCTCGCTGGGTCCAGACCGCTTTCTCCGGGAAATAAAGGTCGCCGCTCGGCTCAACCATCCGCACATCCTTCCGCTGCATGATTCGGGGGAAGCAAGCGGGTTCCTCTACTATGTGATGCCGTACGTCGAAGGTGAGTCACTGCGATCGCGCCTGAATCGCGTCGGTAAGCTTCCACTCGACGAGGCGCTTTACCTCGCGCGTGGAATTGCCGGGGCGCTCGACTACGCCCACCGGCAGCGGGTCGTGCACCGGGACATCAAGCCCGAGAACATCATGCTTCACGAAGGCGAAGCTATGGTGATGGACTTCGGCATCGCAAAAGCCGTGAGCGTTGCGGCGGGCGACACGCTCACTCAAACGGGGATGATGGTCGGCACACCAGCATACGTAAGTCCTGAACAAGCGGCGGGCGAGGGCGACATCGACGGCCGGAGCGACCAGTACAGTCTCGCGTGCATGCTGTTCGAGGTTCTTTCGGGTAAGAAGGCATTCACCGGAACCACTGCTCAATCGGTACTGAGCAAGCGCTTCACCGATCCCGTGCCGTCCCTGCGCACAGTCGAGCCGACTGTCCCCGACGAGATAAACGAAGCAGTCGGGAAAGCGATGTCGAAGGAACCGGGGGAGCGGTACATGACATCCGGGGAATTCGCGAAGGCGCTCGTCTGGCCAAAGCTCTCCACTCCTTCGGATCAGACCACCGTGAAGCCGCAGGCGGCCGCGGTGAAATCCATCGCAGTTCTCCCCTTTGCCGACATGAGCGCAGAGCGGGAGAACGGGTATTTCACCGACGGCATGGCGGAGGAGATCATCAACGCTCTGACGACGATCAAGGCGCTGCGTGTCGCGTCGCGCACGTCGTCATTCGCGTTCAAGGGGACGACCGAAGACATTCGCCAGGTCGGCAAGAAGCTCGACGTCGCAACGGTTCTCGAGGGGAGCGTGCGCAAGGCGGGCAACAAGCTTCGCATAAACGCGCAGCTGGTGAATGTCGCCGACGGATATCAATTGTGGTCGCAGCGCTACGACCGTGACATGGAAGACGTCTTCGCGATTCAGGACGAGATTGCGCAGAACATCGTGAAGGCGCTGCGCGTCATACTGAGCGATGACGAGAAGCGCGCGATCGAGCAGGTTCCGACAGCGAACGTCGAGGCGTACGACTGCTACCTGCGCGGACGGCAGTTCTTTCACCAGTTCCGCAAGCAGAGTATCGAATTCGCCCGACAGATGTTCAACAAGGCAATCGAGATCGATCCGACATACGCGCTTGCCTACGCGGGCGTAGCCGACTGCTGCTCGGTTCTCTACACGAATTTCGACGCGACGGAAGCGAACCTCGCGAATGCCGACACTGCGAGCCGGCGCGCACTGGAGCTCGCGCCGCAGCTTGCCGAAGCGCACGTCGCCCGCGGTCTTGCCGTTTCGCTCTTGGGAAATTACGCCGAGGCAGAAACGGAATTCGAGACAGCGATGGGACTGAACCCGCAACTGTTTGATGCGGCGTACATGTACGGCCGTGGGTTGGTCGCGCAGGGAAAATTCGACAAGGCGATAAAGGTCCTGGAGCGGGCGGCCGAGCTGAGGCCCGAAGACTTCGTGGTCCCCGAGTTCCTCGGCGCGGCCTACGCGAGACTCGGGCGAACCGCCGACTCACAGCGGGCATACAGGCGAGCGCTCGACGCTGCAAGCAAACGGCTCGAGCTCAACCCCGACGATCCGCGGGCGCTGTACATGGGTGGGACGGCGCTGGCGCGACTTGGCGAGGTGAAGCGCGCAAAGGATTGGGGGGCGCAGGCGCTGGCTATCAGCCCTGGCGATGCAACGGTGCTTTACAACGTCGCGTGCATCTATTCCAGCAGCGGAGAGGCTGATGAGGCCATCACTCTCCTCGAGCGCGCAATTGCCGCGGGCTTCGGCCATTGGAAGTGGATCGAGAACGATTCTGATTTCGATCCGCTGCGAAGTCATCCGCGCTACGTGGCGATGATGGCCAACAAGGACAAGTAGCAAACGCGCGCCTTCGGGGTAGCAGACGGTCAAAGCCCCCGAAAGCGCACCCGAGCTCAGGACAGCCATGCGCGTAACCCCCGTCGCCTTCGTCGCAACCTGCTGCATGCTTCTCGCAGCGGCCTCGTGCGGAAACGAAAACGTCACCGTTCCTTCGAGCTCGATGTCGGAGTTCGAGCAACGACTTGAGAATCTTCGCGACGGGTCGAACATCGCCGCGATTACGGCGGTAATCGCGAGGGATCAGCGAATCGTCTGGTCAAAGGGGTACGGGACTGCGGATATCGCCACTCAGCGTGCCGCGGCCGATACGACGACCTACCACCTCGCATCGCTCACCAAGCCGTTCGCTTCAACAGTGCTGCTCCAGCTCGTCGAGGAGGGAAAGGTTTCGCTCGATGATCCCATCTCGAAGTACGGCATCAACATCTCGAACGCGAGCTCGATTCGGGTTCGACACCTGTTGAGCATGACATCCGAGGGGACACCAGGATCGCAGTTCAGCTACGACGGCGACCGGTTTGCTCTTCTCGAGACCGTCATCGCATCGGCAGCCGGAAAATCGTTTGCGGCTGCGCTCGAGGAACGAATCATCGACCGGCTCGGCCTCAATCGGACGGCTCCTAACCCTCAGTCGGCCGCTTTTTCCGTGAGCGGATTGAACAAGGCGACATTCGAAGCAAACATGGCCCGCGGGTACACGTACACGAATCGTGCGTACGCCCCGACGAGCTACCCGACATCATTTGGAGCTGCAGCCGGGCTTACTTCATCGGCGCTCGACGTGGCCGCGTTTTCGATGGCGATGGATCGCGACGCATTGCTGAGACCCGAGACGAAAGCTCTTGCATGGACACCGGCGGTCAGTTCATCAGGCGCTACGCTGCCTTACGCGCTTGGCTGGTTTTCGACGCTCTATAAAGGAGTTCGAGTCATCTGGCACTACGGCTATTGGACGGCGAACTCTTCGCTCATCGTGAAGGTTCCGGATCGGGGATTGACCTTCGTAGTCCTCGCCAACACCGACGGCCTCTCGTCAGCTTATCCGCTCGGCTCCGGCAAGCTCGATTCATCGCCCTGGGCGCGGGAATTTCTCGACACCTTCGTGATCGGCTCGCTGGCTCTGCCGTAATTATCTTGGGGACAGTCACTTTCAGATAGCCATGCAAACGCATACGGATACCCGCCCCGCTCTAACTGCGCTCTCCGAAGAGGAGGAGATGTTCCGCGACGCCGTGAACGCTTTCGCGGAAGATGAAGTTCGGCCGCGTGTCATGGAGATGGAGAAAGCGGGGAAGATCGCGCCCGATCTGATTCCGAAATACTTCGAGCTCGGCCTCATGGGGATCGAAGTCCCGGAAGAGTACGGCGGTGCCGGTGGATCGCTGTTCATGGTCACTCTCGCCGTCGAAGCGATAAGCAAAGTCGACGCTTCCGCCGCGATTGTCTGCGACGTTCAGAACACACTCGTCAACTACCCGATCACGCGGTACGGCAGCGACGAGCAAAAGGCGAAATACCTGCCGATGCTGACCTCCGATGTCGTCGGCGCATACGCACTCTCGGAATCAGGCTCGGGCTCCGATGCATTCGGATTATCTGCGCGTGCAGAGAAGAAGGGCGATCGCTGGCTGCTCAACGGGCAGAAGCTCTGGATCACCAACGGGGCCGAGGCCGGCGTGTTCGTGATCTTCGCAAACGCGAATCCCTCGGCCGGTTACAAGGGGATCACCGCTTTCATAGTAGAGCGTGATTTTCCCGGATTCGCCGTCGGCAAGAAGGAAGACAAGCTGGGCATTCGTGCTTCGAGCACCACGGAGCTGCTCCTCGACAACTGTGAGGTACCGGAGGACAACGTGCTTGGACCCGTGGGTCAGGGTTACAAGGTGGCGATCGAGACGTTGAACGAGGGACGCATCGGCATTGGTGCGCAGATGATTGGAGTAGCGCAGGGCGCACTTGACGCAACGATCGTGTATCTCAACGAGCGCAAACAGTTCGGCAAGATGCTTTCAGAATTCCAGGGAGTTCAGTTTCAGATCGCGCAGGCAGCGACGGAGCTCGAGGCCGCGCGCCTGATGGTCTACAACGCGTCCCGCCTGAAGGATGCCGGGCACGACATTGCCCGCGAGGGCGCGATGGCGAAATTGTTCTCGTCGCAGGTTTGCCAGACGGTCACTTCGTTATGTGTAGAGCTTTTCGGCGGGTATGGGTACACCAAGGATTACCCGGTCGAGAAGTTTTATCGCGATGCGAAGATTGGTGCGATATACGAGGGGACTTCCAATATGCAGCTGCAGACAATCGCCAGGGCGATTCTTAAGCCGACCTGACGGTTTTCAACAGAGATGAGCAACTGAGGAGCACACGCTGCCCGCTGAGCGCTAAACGCTGACTGCTGCGCGCTTAGCAACGACGGACTCCGCGGCAGAAAGCGTCTGACCGTATTTAGCGCGGGGCAGATAGCGGCAAGCGATTAGCGGGTAGCGTGTTGTTCTCAGTTTTCAGCCACGGACAAGAGGTATCGATGAAGCTCAGACATTTCATTACGGCGATAACGCTGGTTGCCTTTCTCCCGCTCTCATCGCGAGCGCAGATCACACAGGCCGAGTACGCCTCCCGTCGCGCTGCGCTCGCGGCCGCGCTCGGCGACGGTGTCCTCGTCGCGCTCGGATCCCCCGAGCCGACTGAAGATTACATGCCCTTCTTTCAGAACTCCCAGTTCCGGTACCTCACCGGGTTCAAGGAGCCGGACGCGGCGCTCGTTCTCGACATCAAGGGAGGCAGGCTCGTGGGGCAACATCTGTTCGTTCAGCCAAGCGACCCGTCGCGTGAGATGTGGACAGGGCGACGACTGGGCATTGCTGGCGTGAAACAGTCGATGTCACTCGACGCGCGTCCGCACGCGACGCTCTCCCGGTTCCTCGATTCCCTGCTCGCGCGAAGCGGGACGACCGCGCTCCACGTCGTCGGCGAATTCGATTCGGCTCACACGGTTCTCACCGCCGACGATCAGTTTGCTCGGGCCGTCGCGTCGAAGCGGCCGAACATCACCGTCAAATCCGCGAACGGCGCAGTGCTTCAGCTGAGACGAGTGAAGACGGCAGCCGAGCTCGATCTGATAAGGAAAGCAGTCGCAATCTCGGTTGACGCCCACCGTGAGGCTATGCGCTCGATGGAGCGCGGCCAGAACGAGTTCGAGACGCAGGCAATCATCGAGTACACGTTCAGACGCAATGGAGCGGAGCGCCCGTCGTTTTCGACGATCGTTGGCTCGGGCCCGAATTCCACGACACTTCATTACAACGCCGACGACCGCTTCTACGGCGACAACGACGTGGTTGTGATGGACATCGGCGCGTCGTACGGCGGTTACGCGGCCGACGTCACGCGAACCATTCCTGTTGCAGGCACCTTCTCCGCCGAGCAGCGAGCGGTCTATCAGATTGTGCGCGACGCGCAGGCAGCAGCCGAGCGCCAGGCGAAGCTGAATGGACCGGCGCGAGTATTGAGTGACTCAGCCAGCGCGACAATTGCTGCGGGGCTCGCGCGGCTCGGTCTAATAGAGGACGCGCGCGCCACCTACGATTGCGATGCGGCCGCATCCAGGCAGTGCCCGCAACTCATGCTCTACTATTACCACGGCCTCGGCCACGGAATTGGTCTCGACGTGCATGACCCCGGCGCTGCGACCGGCGCGGGCACTCTCGTGCCCGGAACCGCCTTCACAATCGAGCCCGGTATCTACGTTCGGGAGAACCTGCTGGAGGTTATCCCCCGCACGCCGCGCAATCTTGCGATGATCGCGAAGATCCGGCCTGCCATCGAGCGCTACCGCAATATTGGAGTCCGGATCGAGGATGACTACCTGATCACCGATCGCGGGCTGGAGTGGATCTCGCGCGCGCCGCGGGAGGTCAGCGAGATCGAGGCTCTGATGCGCGAGCCGTGGACCGGGCTGGCGCCCCGCGATAGAGCAAAAGTCGAGTGGTACCGGCTGAAATAGCTGCCGCTATGACGCCGGCTTCCCGGTGAGTATGCCGTCGCGAATCCGAACAGCTTTCGCGGCTGCGTCGGTGAGCGCGACGATCCGCCGCCGCTCGCTTGTCCTGAAGTTCGCGGCGACGTTCAGGGTCGTTGGCTGACCCGCGCGACGGATCACAACCGGCACGGTTCCGCCCGGCGGCACGCCCGCGTACTTCGCACTGAAGCTCGTCGCAAATGCAGGATCGCGCACGTCGAGGCCGCCGATGGAAACCACGTAGTCCCCGACCCTGATGCCGGCTGCTGAGCCAGCGCCCGCCGGATCGATGGCGATCACGCGAGCGCCCTGCTCGTCGCCCGAGATCGAGACTCCCAGATTGGGAAGAACGGTTCGTTCCACCATCAGCTTCATGCCCGCGAGCGGGAGCACCGAGTCCCACGGAAATGCTTCACGTCCGTCTACGTAGCGACGCTCGAAGTCTGTAAGGGGTCGTGACGCGGCGCGCGCGACCGCCTGCCACCATTCCTCGTTCGTGAATCCGCGCCCGCGCTTCCAGGAGCTGCGGTACACTTCGCGCATCACGGTATCGAGCGACCGCTGATTGTCGCTCGCGTCGCGAATCAGGATGTCGAGCAGGAATCCGGCGAGCGAGCCTTTGGAATAGTAGATGTCACCCGTGCCGTCCACCGGGTGCACCCAGGCTGAGAGGGACGCATCTTCCAGGGCAATCGCCGGCTCCTCCGAGATCTCGTCGATTTTCGCCGTCGTCATCGCGTAGAACTGCTCCGCGTTGATGAGGCCCCCTCTCACTTCAGCGACGTCGGCGTAGTAGTCGGTGATTCCCTCGCTGATCCAGAGAAGCGGCGTCGGCTGCGGCCGATCGTAGCGATACGGCCACATCTCGGCCGGACGCATCCGCTTCACGTTCCATGCGTGGAAAAGCTCGTGCGAGTAGAGCGAAGCGAGCACCGGGTTGCCGAGCACGATGTGCGAGAGGATGTCGAGGTGTGAGTTCTGGTGCTCGAGGCCCGACGCACTGCCCGGCGCGTATCCGGAGTCGGCCACCTGCATAAGCGTGTAAGTGTTCCACGGCACTTCGCCGAAGATTGCCGCCTGGGGTGGAACGAGCTTCGCGAGCTGGTCGAGGATCATGCGCCGTCCTGAGTTCGAGACAGCACCGGCGGGATAGCTGGCGACTCTCATGACCTTTCCGCCCGCTTGCGCGCTGTCGATGTCGAAGCGTCCGATGAAGAACGGCATATCGACGAGATCGTGATAGTTCGGCGCGGTAAAAGTCGTTGGTCCGGTCTGGGTCATACCCGTCGCGATACGCCACGACGGACTCGTGTGGACAGTGACCGTCGATTGAAATTCCGCCGGGAGGCCCTCCGGATAGAGGAAGATGTTGGTCCCGTTGAAGAAGGCGAACTCGGGTTTCGTCCAGGAGTTGGAGTTGTCGAGCGTCATTGCCAGGTATTCGAACGAGACTCGCACCCGGCTGGGACGCGTCGCACGAACTCGCCAAGTGTCGTGGTCGAGCTTGTCCCATGAAAGCGGTGACGATCCGTCGGTCACGCTGAACCCGCTAACATAGCGAGCGAAGTTCACGATGGAGTAGGCGCCCGGGGTCCACGCAGGCAGCGAGAGCAGCACATCGCCGGCCGAGCGTGCGGCAAACGACATCGTGACGACGAGCGTTCGCCTTAGAGCGGTGGCCGAATCGAAAGTCACTTCGTAGCGGATGTCGGAGATCGGCGCGGAGGTCGGCTGAATTGCTCCAGCCGTCTGCGCGCCAGCGGCAGGCACAGCCATATGTGTGCACGCGATGACAAGCGTTACAGCCGTGACTGTCTGGAATTTCATTTGCGTACGTTACAGGGTTGCAAACCGGGGTGGTATATTCGCCCCGCCTGCCCTGCACCGATAGTCACGCGGAAACTGATTTTACCGCGCGGTAGCGGCTTGTCCGGTCTTGGCCTCCGCCAGTACGCGGGAACGCTCGCGCGGCTCGGGCCTCGATCGCCAAGGTGTGTTCCCCCAAAAAACAAATCCTTCAGCCGCTCGAGTCTTTCCGAAGCGCATCAGTGCTGTCTGTGTTTCTGTGATTCTGTGGCAAGGGCGCAGATCTAGCCCAGCCGCACGTGCCAGTCCTGGCGCGCTACTATATCAACTATGCCGCAGCCAATTCCTTCGCCGCGCGAATCCGGATTCACCACCCGGACGCCGACGCCGCTCTATTGGGCGCGCTATGGACCTTCAGCAGAGTCGGGCACTCAGCAGCTCGTCGTGCTGCACGGCGGGCCTGGCGCGCATCACGACTACATGCTCCCGCAGATGCTGCACCTTGCGGAGCGCTACGACGTTGTCTTCTACGATCAGCGCGGTGGAGGACGGTCTAAGTCCGACACCATCGAGCCGATCGGATGGCAGACACACGTAGCGGATCTTGCGGCGGTCGGCAGAGAATTCGGGCTCGATCCGCTGGCGATCGTCGGATATTCCTGGGGCGGATTGCTGGCAGTCCTTTACACGCTCGAGTCACTACGCGACCAGTCAATCACCGCGCCAAGTCGACTCGTTCTCATCGACCCCGCACCGCTGGCGCTTCGCTACCGCAAGGCATTCGAAGCGGAGTTCTCGAAGCGCCAGCAGTCGCCGGAGGTCCAGCGCATGCGCGCCGAGCTTGCCGAGTCGAACCTGCGTGAGACCGATCCCGGCGCGTACCGCCAGCGACTTTTCGAGGTCGGCGTCGCGGGCTACTTCGCGCATCCTGCGAACGCCCGCGACCTCACGCCCTTTCGCGTCACCGGACGGGTGCTCGATTCCGTATGGAACAGCCTCGGTGATTACGATCTCCTTGGGCAGCTCAATCAGATCACGTGCCCGACACTCGTCGTGCATGGGCGTGACGATCCTATTCCGCTGGCGTCATCCATTGAGGGTGCGAAGGCGATGAATGCGAAGCTCGTCGTGCTGGACGACTGCGGCCATGTGCCGTACGTTGAGAAGCCCCAGCAGTTGTTTGCCGCAGTGGACGCCTTCCTCGCCGAAACCGATCCCAAGTGAGCCAACGGTAGAGATGTCCGATTACGGAATCGTCCAGCAGCACCTGTCGACAATCGAGATGGATGGCAAGCCATTCGACGTCTCCGTCCGCATCGCTTACGACGGCATCGAGTACATCGGCCGTTTGTTCTTCAGCGATCCCGCGACGGGCCAGGGCATTCCCGACCATGGAGCGATTCCCGGCAGAACCGTCGACGAAGCGGTTCAATTCGCGCGCCGTCTGACCCTCGAGGATTTCACGCGCCGCTACCATCGAGCACGCGCCGACAAGCGCCGCTATACGTCGCTTCGCAAGGCAACCGACGAGATGCTCATGAAGATCAAGTATATGAATCGCGTCTCGATCAACATGCGCGGGGGACTGCTTGACGCCGAGGGCGCGAAGCAGGAGATCGAGCTGATCCAGCGGCAATTACATGACATGATCGATCGGATGCCCGGCCAGGCGGGGATCGAAGAGTAGCGGGCACACTTCGTTCTCTATATTTCGAGAATGGACTCGCGTTCCGCAGCGCATATCCTCTCTCAGATTGGCACTCTGCTCGACCTCCGCGGTGCGCCACGCTTCAACTCCCGCGCTTACCAGCGAGCTTCCCGGGCCGTACTCGCCCTCGGCGTCGATGACCTGACTCCGCTCTACAAGTCCGGCGAGCTGAAGAAGACCAAGGGCATCGGACCCGCGACACTCTCCGTGATACAGGAGCTCATCGAGACCGGCGAATCCAGCTACCTCAATCGACTGCGCGAAGAAACGCCCGGCGGACTGTTCGATCTCCTGCGCGTTCCCGGCCTTGGCGGCACCAAAATCAGCCTCGTGCACGAACAGCTCGGCGTTGAGACGCTGGATGACCTCGAGGCGGCTGCACTCGATGGGCGGCTCGCGAAGCTGAAGGGATTCGGACCCAGGACGGCCGAGCGTCTCCTCAAGCGCATCGAGTTCGCGCGGCACGCGACGCGCCGAACTTTGTACCACCGCGGCCTCCTTCAGGCAGAGATTCTCAGAACGACGGTCGAGAAGCATCCCGACGTGATCGAAGCAATAGTCGCCGGCTCCGTGCGGCGTCACAACGAGACAATCGGCGACATCGACATCGTGGCCGTGTGTTCCGCCGAGCCGGCGTCGGTCGCCGAGTCGTTCGCTGGAATGCCCGGCGTCCGACACTCCGAGCTGAAAGGCGACACGGTGTCGATCCGGTTCGTCGACGACGTTTCGACCGACATTGCATGCACAACGGCCGCGAATGCCGGGTTCGTCCTCTGGCAGCTCACCGGCAGTGATGCGCACGTCACTCAGATGAAGGAGTGGGCCACGAGCAGGAAACTGGGAATCACAGACACCGCGCTTTCCAGTCCCCGTGGGAAAGCACAGATGTGCGCCACCGAGAAGGACTTCTTTTCAGCGCTGGGCCTAACGGAGATTCCGCCCGAGCTCAGAGAGGGACGCGGAGAGATCGGAGCCTCAGCAGCAGGCAGTCTTCCCCAATTGCTGGCGTGGGAAGACATCCGGGGCGTGCTCCACTGCCACACGACTTACTCCGACGGTGACGGTACCATTGACGAGATGGCGGAGGCGGCGCGCGAGCGCGGGTGGAGCTACCTCGGAGTCTCCGATCACTCGGAGTCTGCATTCTACGCCGGCGGTCTCAAGCGCGACAAGCTGAAGCGACAGCACGATGAGATCGACGAGATCAACTCACGGACGAAGGAGTTCCGGGTACTCAAGGGGATCGAAGCCGACATTCTCGCCGACGGACGAGTGGACTACTCGGACGAGACACTCGACACATTCGATTATGTCATCGGGTCCGTTCACTCCCGCTTCAGCATGGACGGCGCGGCGATGACCGACCGAGTCCTCAAGGCGATGGACGATCCCCGCCTCACGATACTCGGCCACCCGACGGGCCGGCTTCTCCTCACCCGGGAGCCTTACGCAATCGACATCGAGGCCGTGATTCAGAAGGCGGCCGACACCGGAACCGTGATTGAGCTGAATTGCGATCCGCATCGTCTCGACATGGACTGGCGCCACTGCCGTACGGCGAAAGAGATGGGCGTTCCAATCGAGATCGGACCCGATGCGCATTCCGAGCGAGGGCTCGACAACGTCGACATCGGCGTCGGGATGGGACGAAAAGCGTGGCTCAGTGCGAACGACGTTTTCAACACGCGCTCGGCCGACGAGATAGTCGCGTTTGCGAGAGAGAAGAGGTCGCGCTGAGGAAAAACGCACCGAGGAAGACCCCGCCGGAGAAAGCCCGGAAAACTGCCCCGCGGAAAGCCGCGCCGAGAAAGCAGAAAAAAGGCGCGATGCTCGCCGCGCAAACACTCGAGATTCTCGAGCGCTTGAAGCGCGAGTATCCTGACGCGCATTGCGAGCTCGACTTCGAGACTCCGCTTCAGCTCCTCATCGCGACGATTCTGAGCGCGCAGTGCACGGACAAGCGGGTCAACATGGTGACCCCGGAGCTGTTCCGCGTTTTCCCGGGCGCGTGCGATCTTGCAGCAGCCGATCCGCTGCGGCTCGAGGAGATGATTCGCAGCACGGGATTCTTCCGCAACAAGACAAAGAGCCTGCTCGGAATGTCGGCGGCTGTCGTCGAAGTCCACGGCGGAGACGTGCCCCACACCATGGCCGAGTTGGTTCGTCTGCCCGGCGTCGGCCGCAAGACAGCTAACGTCGTCCTCGGCAACGCGTTCGGCGTGAATGAGGGAGTCGTCGTGGATACGCACGTCGGCCGTCTGGTCGTTCGGCTCGGCATTACAAACGAGACCGATCCGGTCAAGGTCGAGCAGATATTGATGAAATTGATACCGCACGATGATTGGACGCTGATATCGCATCTGCTCATCTTCCACGGCCGCAGAGTGTGCATCGCGCGTCTGCCGAGGTGCGGCGAGTGCGTGCTGAAGGACATCTGCCCGTCGGCCCGAGTCTGATGTATCATTCACCGACTTTCCCCTCTGACGCACAGCACGGACGATGACACGACAGGCAACGATCGAGACGAATCGCGGGACGATGAAGGCCGAGCTGTACGACGATGCCGCGCCGAATACGGTCGCCAACTTCGCCAAGCTGGCGAATGACGGCTATTACGACGGGGTGAAATTCCATCGGGTTATCCCCGAGTTCGTCGTACAGGGCGGCGACCCGCTGTCACGCGATCTCCCCGAGGGCGACCGGCGAGTTGGAACTGGCGGACCGGGCTACAAGATCGATTGTGAGACTGCCGGAAACCCGTACAAGCACGAGCCAGGGTCACTCTCCATGGCACACGCGGGGAAGAACACCGGCGGCAGCCAGTTCTTTATCGTCCTGGAAGAAAAGAACACACGGCACCTGAACGGTGTTCACACGGTGTTCGGCAAAGTCACCGAAGGCCTGGACGTTGTGAAGAGTATCCGGCAGAACGATGCAATGACGAAGGTCAGGGTGTCCGACTCCGCGGGCGTGAAGGAGTAGCGAATGGCCCAGCAAAAGAGCACGGATCTGGGCGCGGCCCTTGTCGGACTGATCATGGCCAGCGCCGTGATATTCCTCCTGATGCTGTTGATCGTCTGGCTTACGAATCGGCATTTCGAGGGTAAAAAAGAGGCCGGCGGAGGTCATGCGGCGGCTTCGGCCGCCCCTGCAAGCGCACCGGCCGCGGGCACTCCCCCGATACCGGTCTCGCCGCAAGCCGCCGCCGGCAAGCCCGGCCCGGCACCGCCGCCCCCGCCGGCGCCCTAACGCCCCAGGGAAGCCCTGCCTTCCCAACGTGGCCCCTTTCTGGCTCGTACTTCCTGTAGGAATACGCAGACGGGCACATTGAAGCCAACAACCAACGGGGCCGATGCGTATTCCTGATGAGGAACGCGCGCTGGTTCGAGCGGCAAAATCCGGCGATCAGGACGCGTTTTCAGGGCTGGTTCGCCTCCATCAGAGACGGGCCTACCTCGTTGCCCGCGCGATTGTCACCGTGCACGAAGATGCCGAGGACGCGCTTCAGGACGGGTTTGTCCGTGCCTTCCATGCGCTGGACAGATTCGACCCTGCGCAGAGCTTCGGAGCGTGGCTCAACAAGATCGTCGCCAACGCAGCACTCGATCTCACGCGACGGCGAAAGGTTCGAAACACGGAGGAGCTGACCGACGCGCTTCGATCGCCCTTCCGCGATCCGGCAGAAAGCGCCGAGCTGAGTGAGCGACTGACGGCTGCGCTGGCGACGCTGCCGGAGCGGCCGAGGTCGGTGATCGTGTTGCACGATGTGGAGGGATACACGCACGTCGAGATCGGGGAGATGCTCGGAATTCCGGGCGGAACGGCGAGATCTGATCTGCACCACGCGAGGCAGAAGCTTCGCGAGCTACTGAAGGACCTGAGAGGTTAACGATATGGCTGACGAACTGAGGTTTCCGGATTCATCCGAACGGCGAGGCGAGCGCGACAAGGACGCGCTCGATGACCGGACAGCGCGAGCGATTCGCAACGCGTACCGGCCGCTTGTTGCACCGGGTGAAGCGGAGAACGCCTACTGGAGCACGCTGGAGCGCCGGATAATGGCGCGCGTGGCGAACGCCGGCCTGGCGCACAGCGATCAGGGCTGGCTTTCCGTGCTTGGCGGCTGGTCCCAGATGGGACTTGTCGCGGCGGCCGCGATTTTCGCAATCGCCGGCGTCGTCAGCGATCGCTTCGGCGAGGCGGACGAGCAGGTCGCGTACGAATCCGTGGTACACACTTCGCCTGAGGTGTATTCCACGCCTGCGCAGATCATCCTCGCATCCGACAAGTCTGGCCAGCGTGATGCAGCACTACAGTACGTCCTCTCCTACTGACGGGAGCCGGTGATGCAGCGCTCCAAGTGGTACGCACTCGTATTTCTGCTCGGCGCCTTCATTGCGGGCGCAGCAATCGGCTTCGCCGCCGAGCGGGCGATGGGTCACGGGAAGCCGGGCAGGCACGGTTCGCGCTCGCCTCTCGATCGCATGTCGCGGGATCTGAGCCTGACGCCGCCGCAGCGCGCCGCGTTCGATACGATCCTCGAGAACCGTGAGAAACAGATGCGTGAGCTTTGGGCGCCAATCAAGCCGCAGATGGATTCGCTGATGAAGATGGGCAAAGTCATTGGCGACAGCACGCACCAGCAGCTCAAGCGGGTGCTGACGCCGGAGCAGCAGGTGAAGTTCGACAGTATCCGTGCAGACTCGCGAAAGCGCGGCGACTCGGCACGCAAACGATGGGACATGGGCCACCCGGGAAAAAGGAAACCGTAGCGGTGAAAAGCACTATCAGAGCCACCGTTTCAGCACTCGTTTTTTTTCCGGTGATATCCGCGGCGCAGGCAACGCTGGATACCACCGCGACTCCCATATCGCTGGCCGAAGCGATTCGCCTCGCCCAGCAGAACGCACCGGCGACGGTGCAGGCGCGCGGCTCCATTCAGACTTCCGAGTTCAGCGTCAAGCAGGCGTACAGCGCGTTCCTGCCATCCATCAATCTCTCGGCCGGAACATCGCGTCAGAAAGGCGACCGGTTCGACACGCAGGGGAACCTGGTTCCGTTCACCGGCAATCCGGCGAGCTACTCCACCGGGATGAACGCGAGCCTTCAGCTGTTCGACGGCGGGCGGCGTCTGTTCGACATCAGAAAGGCGAAGGCCGACGTGCACGCCGCGGAAGCGACAGAAGTGACTCAGCGCTATCAGATCGCGCTGCAGGTGAAGCAGCAGTACTACAACATTCTTGCCGCGCGTGAATCGGAGAGCGCAGCGCAGGCGCAGATCGACCAGGCAGCGCAGCAGTTGCGCTCGGCAGGCTTGAGGCTTCGCGCCGGAGCGGCCACAACCTCTGATTCACTTCGATCGGTGATTCAGCTCGGCAACGCGCGGCTGGCGATGCTCACGGCCCGCAACAATCTGGGCCTGGCCAATGCAACGCTTACGCGGCTGGTCGCATCTCCGCGCACCGTTACGGCAACCCCGTCTGACACGCTCGACCAGCGCGTGACCATTCCCAGTCTCGCGTCGCTCGAGCCGCTCGTGCAGCGAGCGCCCGCAATCGAGCAGGCCGAAGCCGAGTTCGAATCGGCAAAGGCCGCAACGCGCTCGGCCAGGACAGCGTATCTGCCAACCGTGAACATGAATTTCTCGCGGGGCGGAAGCGGGCTCGACCCGGCCTTTGGACTCGGCGACAAACGATATGCCTACAACCAGAGTCTCAATTTCAGTCTGTCGTTTCCTCTGTTCAACAACCTTAACCGTGAAGTCTCGCTTTTGCGCGCATCGGTTGCGGAAGACAATGCGGAAGTCACACTGCGTGACGCAAAGCTCGGTGCGCGGCAGACGCTCGTTCAGGCGCTTGGACAGATGACGACGGCACAGCAGCAGGTGGACATTCAGACGGCTTCGGTGTCGGCAGCGGTCGAGGATCTGCGCGTTCAGCAGAGACGGTACGAGCTCGGCGCGAGCACACTGCTCGAAGTTCTTACATCGCAGACGCAGCTCGATCAGGCGCGCACAGAGTTGATCAGGGCGCGCTACGACTATCGCGTGGCGAAGGCGCAGCTCGAAGCGCTCATCGGACGCGACCTCTAGGAGATGCAATTGAAACGCACTGCACTGTTCGCGCTGGCAGGGATGACGGCTCTCGCCTGCTCGAAAAACAAGGATGACCAGCTCACCATTCCGCTGGAGCCGGTGACGCGTCAGACAATCGTCGTGCAGGCCGAGGCTACCGGAGTCGTCGAGCCGATAAACATCATCGAAGTGAAGGCGAAATCGTCGGGTCAGATCGTCGCGATGCCCGTGGAAACCGGCTCGTTCGTGAAACCCGGCGATCTCATCGTTCAGCTCGATACTCGGGACACGCGGAATTCATACGCACAGGCGCGCGCTGATCTGGACGCCGCTAACGTCAACCTGCGGGTGGCAAGGCAGGCGCGCGACCGGTCGGAGTCGCTCTACAAGGAGCGAATCATCACCGCTGTCGAGCGTGAAGCTGCACAGGTGCAATACGCCAACGCGCAGTCGACAGTCCTGCGCAATCGGGCGGCGCTCGATCTGAGAGCGCAAAGTCTCGAGGAGGCGACAGTTCGCGCTCCTGTTGCCGGGACCGTGATCGAGAAGCCGGTTGCGCTGGGACAGGTAATCGCATCAGGGACGAGCGGGCTGAGCGGCGGAACAACCATCATCAAGATGGCCGACCTGACAAAGGTTCGCGTGCGCGCGCTCGTCAATGAGACCGACATCGGCAAGATCCGGCCGGGTCTCGTGGCGCAGGTCATCGTCGATGCATTCCCCGATCGCCCCTTCATGGGTACGGTGGAGAAGATCGAGCCTCAGGCGACGATTCAGCAATCGGTGACGATGTTCCCGGTGCTGATCAGCATCGACAATCAGGCACGTCTGCTCATGCCGGGAATGAACGGCGAAGTGTCGATTGAAGTCGAGCGGCGCGAGAACGTCCTCGCGGTATCGAATGATGCGGTGCGCAACCCGAATGAAGTTGCGGTCGTTGCGCCGATGCTCGGCCTCGACCCCGACTCCGTGCGCGCGGCACTCCGCAACGAGGCGGGACGCGGCGGCCAGCGCGTCGGCAGCACGCAGGGACTGAACGGACCGGCAACCAGCACGAATGGAGAGACTGCGGGCCGTACCGAGCTGGCGAGCACTGCAGCGGCGCAACAGGGAGGCGGCCAGCGCGGAGGCTTCGATCTTCCTGAAGTAACGGATAAGCAGTGCGAGACGGTGACTGCGACAATCGCGAAGCATCCCGATGTTCCGGGTAAGATCGCGGCGCTGCGCACGCGGATGCAGGCCGGCGAGCTCGACCGGCAGGCGATGCAGGCTGAGACGCAGAAGATTTATTCCGCAATTGGAGTCGACCCCGGCATTGCGCGCGCATGCACGTTCAGGCAGCGCGGTGCGGGTGGTGCTCGTGCGGGTGGCGGGGGGGCGGGGGCGGGCGGTTCCACCGGAACGACTGGCAGTAGCGCCGGCGCTCAGCCGGGTGCGTTTGGGTCAGCTGGTGGAGGTGCAGGTCAGGGCGGATTCGGCCGCGGACAGGGCGGTGGCCGTCGCGGGCTCGTCTTCGTTTCCAAGGACGGGAAGTACTCTCCGCGATCGGTCCGCCTCGGCGTCAGCAATTTCGATTACTCGGAAGTCCTGAGCGGAGTCCAGGAGGGTGAGCAGGTGGCGATTCTCAACGTCGCGGTGTTGCAGGCCAGACAGCAGGAGAACATGAATCAGGTCCGTGGCCGGGCGGGCGTGCCCGGAATGCAGCGTCAGCAGCCGACGACGGGTGGCGCGGGTGGAGCCGGCGGCGCAGGTGGCGGTGCGGGCGGTGCTGGTGGCAGAGGCGGCGCTGGCGGTCAGCGCGGGGGAGGTGGCGGCTGATATGACTCTTCCAGCCAGAAATATCGAGACGCAAGCCGCGCCGCACGGTTACGGCGCTGCAGCTGTTCGCGAAGCGCTTCCCGGAATCAAGAGAAAGGGCGCGAACGATTTAATGCTCATGAAGGAGATCGTCATCGTCGCTCTGAGCGCGCTCCGGGCGAACAAGATGCGCTCGTTCCTCACGATGCTCGGCATCGTGATCGGTGTCGCAGCGGTGATCGCGATGGTTGCGATCGGCAAAGGCGCGCAGCAATCCATCAGCGAGCGGATTGCAGCTCTTGGCACGACGCTTCTGACTGTGCGGCCCGGCCAGGCGCGCGGCTTTGGCGTGCAAACCGACGACAACGCCAAGCTCACGATCAAGGATGCGGAAGCACTCGAGAAGCGCGGGGAAAATTTCGCGATGGTCGGCCCCGAGATGAACAAGCGGCTGATGTTCCAGTACGGGAGCACCAATGCGCTGACGCAGGTCACCGGCGGGACGTCGAAGTATCTCGAGATCAGAAACAACAAAATGGCCGTCGGACGCATGTTCGGTGACGCCGAAGTGGCGGGAATCCGGCGCGTTGCCGTCGTCGGCTCAGCGGTGATCGACAACCTGGGGTTGCAGACGCCCGATGCGCTGCTCGGCGAAAACGTGAGGATCGGCGGATTGCAGTTCGAGGTGATCGGCGTCCTCCAGACGAAGGGCCAGGCGGGTGGCTTCGGGCAGAACCCCGATGATTTCGTTCTGATTCCGATTTCGACGGCCCAATTCCGCGTGATGGGAACAGATCGCCTGAGCAACATCGGAGTGCTGGCGATAAGCGAAGACAAGATTCCGATCGCGCAGGCTGAGATTCAGTCCATCCTGCGGCGCGAGCACCGGCTTGGCCCGGAGAAGCGGGACGACTTCGACATACGCAACCAGGCGGAGTTCCTGAACACGTTCGCAGAGACGACAAAGACGTTCACGTTCCTGCTGGCGGGAATTGCTGCAGTGAGCCTTCTCGTGGGTGGGATCGGGATCATGAACATCATGCTCGTATCGGTCACCGAGCGGACGCGCGAGATCGGAGTGCGAAAGGCCCTCGGCGCAACAAAGGGCGCGATACTGCTTCAGTTCCTCATCGAGGCGATCGTTCTCTGCCTGCTCGGGGGACTGGTTGGGATCGTTCTCGGCGGGGGCGGCGCGGCGCTTCTGAACAAGCTCGGAGGGTTCAACACGACTGTCGATCCCGGTGCGGTGCTGCTGGCGTTCCTGTTCTCGGCGGGAGTGGGCGTTCTGTTCGGCGTGTGGCCGGCTCGGCGGGCTGCCTCACTCGATCCTATAATTGCGCTGAGATACGAATAAGTCCTGTTGTGCACGTCTGGCTGCGACACTGCACTACGGACTACGGTACTACACTGCGGACTGTGGTACTACGGAACAAACAACGGGCCCCCGTGCAAATGCGCGGGGGCCCGTTTTATTCAGTGTCGTTCGTTGTCAATCGTCGGGATCGACGTTCTGCTCAGCCTTGCCGAAGTTCTTCTGAATCTTCCCTTCGAGCTGCTCCTTTCTTCCCTTGATGTGCTCGCTGGTGTTGTCCGTCGCGTCGCCAAGATCGCCACGAAGGTCGCCCTTCATTTCCTTCGCCTTTCCCTTGATCTCGTTCTCCAAGCCGCGTGATTTCAGGTCTTTGTCCATTGTATCCCCCTCTACTTCAGGAATGAATCGGCCGCGATTTGCGGCGGGTACAGGATAAGCAAGCGGCATGCCGGTCAGCCGGTCTGGTTTTGCCCCCCAAAGGCACGTTAATTGACTGTCCCCTTCGGGTTCTCTGCGCCAGGGGGTGGAACGCGGTAACTCCGTCCAAGAGGCCTCTCAACAATTCTTAGCCACCCCGAAGCTGCTCCAGAGGGACGGCGTCTCGCAAAACTGACGCTGCTCGCCATCGGTGTCGTCTACGGCGACATCGGCACGAGCCCGCTGTACGCATTTCGCGAATGCTTCAAGCTGGAGCACGGGCTGGCTCCCGATGCCGCCAACGTCTACGGGGTGCTGTCGTTGATCGTCTGGTCGCTGATCATCGTCGTCAGCATCAAGTACATCGTCTTCATCCTGCGCGCGGACAACCGCGGCGAAGGCGGAGAGCTGGCGCTGCTCGCGCTCATCCTGCAGCAGCAGCGGAGGGACGGAGATCATCGGCGGCGCATGATCATCATCGCACTGGGCTTGACCGGCGCCTCGCTTCTGTACGGCGACGGTCTGATAACGCCTGCGATGTCAGTCCTCGGTGCGACCGAGGGACTGGCAGTGATCACGCCGCGCTTCGAGGTCTTCATCGTGCCGGCGACGGTCGTGATCCTGTTCGGGCTGTTTCTGGTTCAGAAGAAGGGAACTGCCAAAGTCGGACGCGTCTTCGGGCCGCTCATGGTTGTCTGGTTCGTAACCATCGCAATTCTTGGCGCGGTACAGATCGTTCGCGAGCCCCACATTCTCTCCGCCCTGAATCCGATTCACGGGATTCAGTTCTTCACGCGACACGGGGTGGGCGGATTCGTCATACTCGGCGCTGTCGTGCTGGCCGTCACGGGGACGGAAGCGCTTTACGCCGACATGGGCCACTTCGGACGGCGGCCGATCCGCGTCGCCTGGTTCTCGCTCGTATTTCCCTCACTGCTGCTGAACTATTTCGGGCAGGGAGCGCTGCTGCTGCAGGATCCCGCCGCGGCCGCAAACCCGTTCTATCTCCTCACTCCGCGAGTGCTCCTCTATCCGATGATCGCACTCGCTACAATGGCAGCTGTCATCGCGTCTCAGGCACTCATCTCCGGCGCATTCTCCATCACGCAGCAGTGCATTCAGCTGGGCTACTGCCCCCGTATGTCGATCGTGCACACATCGCACACCGAGCATGGACAGATCTACATCCCGTTTGTAAATCGGGCGTTGATGGTCGGATGCCTGTTGATCGTGGTCGGCTTCCGATCGACCACGGCGTTAGGCGCTGCGTATGGAATCGCCGTCACCGGATCGATGGCGATCACGACTGTTCTCTTCGCGACGCTGGCACGTACGCGCTGGGGGTGGAGCTGGGTGCAGGTGCTCGGACTCGCCATCGCTTTCCTGATCATCGATCTCTCGTTCTTCGGAGCGAACGCCCTGAAGATCGCTGCCGGCGGGTGGGTTCCCCTCGTCATCGGCCTGATGATTTTCACGCTGATGACCACCTGGAACCGCGGCAGGAAGATAGTGCAGGGTCTTCTCGCCAAAGGCTCGCTGCCGATTGACCTCTTCCTGGGCGACGTTGCGAAGCGGAAGCCTTACAGGGCACCGGGTACGGCCGTGTTCATGACGTCGAATCCGGAAGGCGCTCCGCTCGTTCTGCTTCATCACTTGAAGCACAACAAGGTGCTGCACCAGCACGTGATCCTCCTGTCCATTCTTTCGGCGAATGTGCCGGAGGTCCCGAACGCCGAGCGGCTCACGACTGCCGAGCTGGGGGAAGGTTTCTCGCGCGTGATGGCTCGCTATGGATTCATGGAACAAGTGAATGTCCCGGAGGTGCTCGCACTGGCTCGAGAGGCCGGGGTCGAATCCGACCCGCGCGACACGACCTTTTACCTCGGCAGGGAGCGCCTTTTCCCTTCCGGAGGGTCCCACCTCGCAAGGTGGCGCAAGAAGCTATACATCTTCATGTCGCAGAACTCGGGCACCGTGACGGAGTATTTCTCCATTCCGCCGAACCGTGTTGTGGAGCTGGGCGCGCAGTTCGAAATGTAGAAACGGATTCAGCGGATCGAACGGATCAGATACAGAAGTCAGGCCCCGCCAAAGACAGAAGTCAGGTTCAGGTAGTGATGTTTCAGCGCCGGCGCAATCGCTCGATGTCGCGCCGATCCTTTTTGGTCGGCCGCCCGCTCTCGTACCCGGTGCTCGCCCGCATCGCCCGCACATGCGCCGCCATCGTCTCGCGGGCTTTTTTCGATTCAGCGTCTTCCTCATACAATTTCGCTGCGATCGTGGCCGAGCCTCGCTTCTCGGAAACTCCTTTGACCGTGATCAGGTGCTCGTACGGCCCCATGCGGATTCGAATTCTGTCACCGGACTGCACGAGCTTCGACCGCTTGGAGCGGTCGCCGTTCACCTCGATCTTGCCGGTCTCGACGGCATCGACGGCAAGTGCGCGGGTCTTGTAGAACCGCGCCGCCCACAGCCATTTGTCCAGCCTTACCTTCGTCGTTTCAACTGGCATAGATGTCATCTCGGGAGGAAGCGACCACGAAAAACACGAGGAACTGCAACTTGGCCATTTCTGCCTTGTGGCTGTAGTTAGGTGACACTAACTTATGCGCTATGGATAAACAAAAAGGCAAGATAAATGCTGCCAAAACTTCAGAGGAGCCAAGCCTAAGAAGTTGTATTTTCCCGGTAATCCACCTACGGAATCTGTTGCTGCTCCTGACTTTCGCACCAGCGTTGCTCACTGCGCAGAGCTCGCCGGCCCCTGAGGCCCCTGCGATCCAGGACAACAGCTTTCTGATCGAAGAAGCCTACAACCAGGAACAGGGGATCGTTCAGCACATAAGCATCTTCCGCTCCTACCGCGGCAGCTCTGATTTCGATGCCGGTTTTGCGCAGGAGTGGCCCCTCGGCGGAATCACCCATCAGCTCAGCTACGATGTGCCGGTGATTCGCTTTGCGCAGGAAACGGGGATTGGCGATGTTCGCGTGAATTACCGGTACCAGTGGATCGGAAGCGGCCTCACGCTACTGGCCGTATCGCCGCGAATATCGGTCGCGTTTCCCACCGGCGACTGGAAGCAGGGCCGGGGAGCGGGCGCACCGGGTGTCGAGGGAATGCTGCCGCTGAGTCACGTGATCTCGCCGCTTTTGACGCAGCACGTAAACGCCGGTGCCGCGTTCTCACCATCCGCACGTAACATCGCAGGAGAAAGAGCGAATGTGTTCGGATTCACTCTCGGGCACAGCTTCATCGTTACGGCGAATCCGAATTTCCAGCTGATGGTAGAGACGGTCTACAATCGTGCGCAGGAGGTCATCGGCGAGAGCGACACCGAATGGAGCGATGAATTCGTGATCTCACCGGGGTTTCGCTCGGCGCTCAATTTCGACTCGGGCCTGCAGATCGTTCCTGGTGTCGCGATTCCAATCGGCGTCGGCCCGAGCAGCGGCAGTCGCGGCGTGTTCGTGTATTTGAGCTTCGAGCACGCGTTCAAGAGGAGTCCTCAGCGCTAGAACAGGCGGAAGGTCTCACTGAGCCGAAATTCAGATGCGGATGATGCGGCGTGGCCCAACTCCTGGCGGCGCGAGCATCCTGAGGCGCTCTCCCTGCTCGATGTTCATTCGCGGGAGGCGCTCCAGGTCCAATCGGCGCATACGGGGCAAATCCCGCATACGCATGCGCGGCGTTGAAGGCACTGGCGCGAGATGCGCCATCGGAGGTGTAGCCGGAATTGTTTCCATCGGCGCCATTGGCGGCATCGGCGCCATGTCGATCATCTCCGGCATTTCCATCATTTCCGGGAACCCGTCTCTATAGATGTAGGTGCCGCCCGGAAAGTCGCCGCCGAGGTTGAACGCTCTCGCTCTCGTCAGATCGGAGGCGCGGCCGGCCGTCACCTGAACGTCGCGTACTCTGCCGCCGGACCATACGCGGAGGCTCACTCGCGCGCCCGGTGCGAGTTTGCCGACTTCGCGCTGCAGTCGCCGTGTCGCCAGCCCACTCGCGTAACTGTCCTCGGCATCGGTGGACGAAACGCGGAGGTCGACGCCGTTGATGGAGACAATTCGGTCTCCCTCGATGATGCCGGCATTCTCAGCCGGGCCTTTCGGCGTAACGGATGACACGAACACACCTATAGTATCGCGCCGAGTGCCTGTCGTGCTGATCTGCAGGCCGAGGGCTGCGCGCTTCATGAGCGCAGAATCCATTCGGTTGCGGAAATAGGTCAGCCCTCGCCCGCGACCAAGCTCACCTTCGAGCATTTTCCGGCACTCGATGCGACCCGCGTCCGTGGAGATGCAACGCTCGCCCTCAGGCGTCGAGATGCGCGTCTTCGGGGCGGGAGCCGGAGCGGGACTCGGCTGTTGGGCAATTGCGAATTCAGTGCTGAGCGCGAGGGCGGCGGCGCATGCAATGAGTGAACGACCTTTCATTTATGTCTCCTGATGTCGGGTTTCCACCTCGTATGACAGCGGCATACCGCGTAGGGGTTGCCGCTACTGCCCCTCCGGCCTCAATCTATCTGTCGATGCTACCCTCCACTTCCGGCCCTATCACGCTTCCCGCTCGCTTCCGGATGGACAGGGAGATCGGACGCGGCGGAATGGCGGTCGTGTACAGCGCCCACGACGATCACCTCGATCGGCCAGTCGCCATCAAGGTGCTCGCCGAAGAGCTATCGCACGCCGTCGGAGCAGAGCGGTTTCAACGCGAGATCGCCTTGATGGCGAAGCTGGTCCATCCGGGAATCGTTGCATTGTTCGATTCCGGAGAGGCAGATGGCCGGCTGTTTTACGTGATGCCGCTGGTCGCGGGCGAGACTTTGCGCGGCCGCCTCGTTCGCGACCGGCGGATGACAGTGCAAGACACTGCCACGTGGGGCGCAGACATCGCCGACGCGCTCGCTTATGCGCACGGACTTGGAATAGTTCACCGCGACGTGAAGCCCGAGAACATCTTCACTATCGGCGGGCGTGCGCTGCTCTCCGATTTCGGCATTGCGCACGTGCGTGGGCTGGCTGAGCAGAGCGTAGCTCTGACCACCGCCGGTACCGTGATTGGAACCACGAGCTACATGAGCCCCGAGCAGGCCTCTGGCGCCGAGCTCGATGGCGAGGCGGATCTCTACAGCCTCGGCTGCGTTTTGTACGAGTTGCTCACGGGAGCTCCTCCGTTTATCGGAGCGACGCCGTTCGTGGTGCTGGCAAAGCATCTGACCGAACCTCCACGTCCGTTGAAGGATCACGACGTGGCGATCTCGTCCGCCATGGAAGCGATAGTGATGCAGCTTCTTGAAAAGAATCCAAAGGATCGACCTGCGAGCGCGGTGGAAGTCGCTCGTGCGCTTCGCGCGGTGCTGCACGCGGGCGACAGTGGTACCGTGAAAGTCGACAAGAAACCCGCCGTGTCCGAGTCATCGCGTACGGCTGCTGACGAGCTGACGATGAGGGGATATGAAGCCTGGCGACAGGGTGTACCGGGCGGGGCAGGCGCACGGCTCGCGCTAGAGGAGGCGCGCGCATACTTCGAACGTGCGCTGGCGATGGAGCCGAATCACGCTCGTGCGCTCTGCGGACTGTCGAATTATCACTCGGTTTCGGCCATTCGCGGGTTTCACGATCGCGAGGCAGGCTTCGCCAAAGGGCGGGACTTGTTATTCAGGGCGTTGGCAGCCGACGACAAGTGTGCCGACGTCTACATGTCGCTCGGCGTAACGGCACTCTACTTTGACGACGATTTTCACGCCGCCGCGCGACACCTTCGCCGGGCACTGGAGCTCAATCCCGAGGATCCGGAGTCCCTCCGCTTCCAGAGCGTCGTGCTCAAGATTCTCGGCCGAACAGACGAGGCCGTAGAGGCGGCGCGGGCGGCAACAAAGTTCGCGCCGGATGCATCGACACAATGGAATGGACTGGGCGACGTGCTGATCGCCGCGGGAAGGAACGCCGAAGCCGTCGACGCGCTCAGGAAAACCATCAGTCTCAAGCCGGGATACGCGCC
>JALYJX010000008.1 GCA_030775065.1 Gemmatimonadota bacterium
CTTCTACGCTGTTAGGCAACGCCTCCATAACTTAGTACTGAAATGATACTAATCGTGGCATATTGCGGGTCGTTCTCGGTGACGGCAGAATTATTCCGAGAGTTTTCTTAGCCAGGAGGCAAGGATGTACGTCGCAGTTCAGCACCGGATCACCGATCCGGGGAAGTTCTGGGGAAAGGCGCAGGAATTAGTTCCAAGTCTACCGGACGGAATCCAGCTGCATCACTGTATGCCAACGAAGGACGGCACGCGGGGGATCTGCATCTGGGAGGGCGAGTCGGTGGAAAAAATCAGGACGTTCCTCGAGGGTCACATGAGCAGCTTCAGCAACAACGACTACTTCGAGGTGGAGAACAAGGATCAGATCGGCTTGCCCAGCGGAGTAGGAACAGGAGTCGGAGCAGCCGCAACGGCCTAGACCCGGCGCCATTTCGCTCCTCCCTCTAACGCGCGGGAGTGTCGTCCAACGGCACTCCCGCGTCCCGCGTCAATGGCAATAAATCCGAGCTAAGTGACGTCCCGGCGGGCTGGGGCGAGCAGCTTCTCCCGCCCCGTCAGATACAGAATGGTTATCAGTATCGCGAACGGAATCAGCGCCAGCAGATCGGCCGCCGGACCGGAGCGCATCGGATTCGCTTCGCCGAACTCCGCAATCCGCGCATTGAATCCCGCCATTGCCGGAACGCCCGCGAGAAACGCGATGAGAATTCCCGCAATCGCGCCTCCGGCTATGTAGCCCGACGCCATCAACACCCCCGGACTCTTGTCACCCTCGGCGATAAGCTGAATTGGCGTGAGCCGCGCTCCCGCATGCTTGAGCGCGATCCACTTGTCGACCAGGAAGCGCACGAGCCCGCCGATGAAGATCGGTGCCGACGACGATATCGGCAGATAAACCCCAACCGCGAAAGCCAGCGATGGAATGCCCGCCATCTCCAGCACTATGGCGATCATTGCGCCGAGCAGCACGAGACCCCACGGGAGCTTGCCGCCGAGGATTCCCTTGATGATGTAGGACATGAGCGTCGCCTTCGGCGCGTCGAACTTGGGTACGTCCTGGCCGTTGGGCAGCTTCCGGATGGTGCCGTTGATTCCCGGATCGACGAAGTACACGGGCGTGCCGGTGTCATCCACCAGGAATTTCTGCGCGTTGCCACCGCTCGGATCCTGGCGATGCCACACGAGATATTCCTTCGTATCCGGGGCGCCGCCTGCCTGGAGTCCCTCGATTCGCTCCCGTCGCGTCAGGCCTGTTACGTCGGCTTTTTCGCCAGGCTGCACGCGTCCGGCCGAAGTACCCTCGATGCTCATGCCCGCCGGGACGTACACGGAGCCCGCGGAGTTGAGCTTGAGGAGAATCGGGCCGAGGGCGAGAGCGGAGACCGTCGCCCCGATGAGGATGGCTATCTGCTGATACTTCGGCGTCGAGCCGACGAGGAATCCGGTCTTGAGGTCCTGTGAGGTGGTGCCGCCGTTCGACGCAGCGATGCAGACGATCGCGCCAATCGACAGCGCAGTCACGAAATAATTGTTGCCCGTCCACCCAAGGATCACGAAGGTGGCACAAGTCAGCAGCAGCGTCGCGACTGTCATTCCGGAAATCGGATTCGACGACGATCCGATCTCGCCGGTGAGTCGCGACGACACGGTCACGAAAAGGAACCCGAAGAGAACGATCAGCAGCGCGGCGGCAATCCGAGCACCGATGCCCGTCCCGCCGATATACAGTGGATTCGCGAATGCAATCACGACTATGAGCGCGAGCACGCCGATGAGAACGAGATTGATCGGCAGGTCCCGGTCGGTGCGCAGCTTGGCCGGAGCACCCATGGTCTTCGATACTGAGTAATCGCTGATTCCGCCACGGAGTCCGTGCCATATGGTGGGCAGCGAGCGGAAGACGCTGATCAAACCACCCGCGGCGACAGCACCGGCGCCGATGTAGAGGATGTACGCATTGCGGATATCGGACGGCGACATGTCATTCACGAGTACGGTGCTTTCCGGTGCGAGCGGCACACTGAGGAACTGGCCGAAGTAGCTGATCATCGGGATCAGTACGAGGTAAGCGAGCACACCGCCGGCGCACATGACGGATGCAATCCGCGGCCCGATGATGTAGCCCACACCCAGAAGCTCCGGTGAGATCTCGGACGAAATCGACGCATTCCTGAACGGAGGGCCGAAGATTCTTTCGGGCGCTTCCTTCCAGCTCTGAAACGCCACCATCGCCGTTTTGTAGGCGAGCGCGATTCCGAAGCCGGTGAAGATCGTCTTGGCGCTGGTGCCGGCGCCGAGTTTTTCCTGCTCGCGTTTCGCTTCAGGCGAGGCGGCAGCGCGCGACTCCGCCGATGCGCCTGCTTTCAACACTTCTGCGCACGCTGTTCCTTCAGGATATTTGAGAACGCCATGCTGTGCGACGATGAGCGCCCGGCGCAGCGGAATCATCATCAGGATTCCGAGAAGACCGCCCAGCACAGCGACGAGCATCACGCGGGTGATCTCGAGGTCGAACCCGAGGATCAGGATCGCGGGCATGGTGACGCCTACGCCAAATGCGATGGATTCACCGGCCGAGCCTGTGGTCTGGACGATATTGTGCTCGAGGATCGTCGTATCGCGTGCGCCCATCTTCGCGAACAGCCGGAAAAGCGTGATAGAGATGACGGCCACGGGGATGGAGGCGCTGACCGTGAGACCGACTCTGAGAACGAGGTAGAGCGAAGACGCGCCGAAGATGAGGCCGAGTATCGCGCCGACGATTACGGGAATCGGCGTGAATTCGCGGAGGTTGCTTTCCGGAGGGATGTAGGGGGTGAACGGGGGTGGGCCGTCGGAGACCAAGCCGATTCTATCGGGATATTCCTGAGCGGGTAGACTCATGAGAACGGCCTCTTTCCTCGTGGGTGTTGGGCGCGCGTGATTGTCGACTCGGTCTATCTGCCAAGACCGGGCCATCGGAGCTCCTGACTTGTCGCGGGAGTAATGTACGACAGGGGGCGGGAATCGTATTCGGCACGTGATCAGGTGTTCACTGACGTGGAGTACACCGGATGCTAAGTTTTGCGCTGGCTTTCGATGAGCGACGGCTTCGTGCTGACAAGATGACCAAATCGAGCTACCGATCTGTCGACGAGACGAAGATAATCGAGACGCTCAAGCGACTGCGAAATCGTATTGGAGAGCGATTTCCCGGGTCGGGCTTGTACCATGTCAGCGAGGAATTAATCGCCGTTGCAAGGGAAACGTCAGAGTGCGTGGAGTACATCCGCTCGCCACACTGGCCGATCCGCATCGCTACTGGGGCCGCCATCACAGGAATGGTTCTGGCCGTGTTGTGGGTGGTCATACGGACGAGCCGGCTTCCAGCGGGCATTGGAGGACAGGCGGACGCGGTGCAGGTCATCGATGCGATGGCGAGTGCAGCGGTCTTCATCGGTCTTGCGATCCTGTTTCTTCTCAGGATTGAGCCGTCACTCAAACGGCGACAGGCGCTGAGGGTCGTTCATCAGCTTCGCAGCCTCGCCCATGTCATAGACATGCACCAGCTGACCAAGGATCCGGAGCGCCTGATGTCCCCGGAAATCCCGGATACGTCGTCTTCACCCGGCCGGACAATGAATGCATCTCAGCTCGGTCGTTATCTCGACTATTGCAGCGAGCTGCTCTCCATCACGAGCAAGCTTTCGGCGCTTCTCGTTCAATACTTCAACGATCCGGTGCTGCTGGGAGCGGTCAATGAAATTGAGACGCTCACTACCGGGCTATCGCGTAAGATCTGGCAGAAGATAGAGCTGCTCGACAGTGGAAGGATTGCATCCGGAGCATGAGCGTCCTGATCACTTTCCCGCAGCGTAGGCTGATTGGTAATACGACCTGGCATCTGTCGCGCTCTGTGCCTGTCATCCTCGTGCTCTCCTTCTGTTTTGCCTCGGGCTGCGCGGCGCAGCCATCTCGCCTCGGCACCGTCGACTTTCCAACGTCCGGCTCTGCCTCCGCACGGCCGCACTTCATTCGCGGCGTCTTGTTCCTGCACAGCTTCGAGTACGACTCGGCTGCACATGAATTCCGCGTCGCGCAGCGTCTCGACCCCGGGTTCGCGATGGCGTATTGGGGCGAAGCGATGACGTACACTCATCCGGTGTGGGACGAACAGGATGCAGCCGCAGCACGGAAAGCGCTGACGCGACTCGCTCCGACGCGTGCGGCAAGGAAGGCGCGGGCGCCAACCGCGCGCGAGCAGGCGTACCTCGACGCGGTCGAGATTCTTTACGGCGACGGCTCCAAGCCCAGACGCGACACATTGTACTCTGCCGCGATGGAGCGCGTCGTGAAAGCGCATCCGGGAGACATGGAAGCGCAGGCGTTCCACGCGCTGTCACTTCTCGGGCTGAATCAGGCAGTTCGCGACGTGCCTGCCTACCTGCGTGCGGGAGCGATTGCTGAAGAAGTTTTTCGAAGGAACCCCGATCATCCCGGGGCCGCGCATTACATCATCCACGCGTACGACGATCCGATGCATGCGCCCCGAGGGCTGCGCGCGGCACGCGCCTACTCGAAGATCGCACCCGGTGCTGCGCACGCTCAGCACATGACGACTCACATCTTCCTGGCGATGGGGATGTGGGACGATGTGGTGACGCAGAACGAGATTGCTTCCGGTCACCATGACGCCTGGACGGCGAACCATTACACGCTGTGGCTCAACTATGCATATCTCCAGCAGGGGAGGTATGCCGACGCGCGCAAGATGATCGACATGATTCGCGAGCACATGGGTGCGAAGGGCGGCCGAGGAATGTGGAGCCTGACGGAGATGCGAGCGCGATATGTCGTCGACACGGAGAACTGGGATGTTCCCTCTGCATGGGCGACCGACGTCGACCAGCTCGGCGCCGATGGGCGGACAGCGTGGGCGCTCGTCACCGGATTGGGTGCGGCCAGGCGCGGCGATCGCGAAGGCATCAATCTGGCGCTGAAGGCGGTATCGACTGCGCGACTCGTACGCGGCAGCGCCAGCGAGGATCCCGCGAGCGACATAGACGAGCTCGAGCTGAAAGCCCTTGCACGGCTGAGCGAGGGCGCAAAGCACGAAGCAGTTGCATTGATGCGTCAGGCAACGGCCCGGGAAGATGCCATGCCTGTGGATTATGGGCCTCCGGCGCTGTTCAAGCCGACGCACGAGCTCCTTGGAGAGATGCTGCTTCAGATCGGCCGCCCAGAAGAAGCGCAGATGGAATTCCGACGAGCGCTCACACTCGCCCCGAAGCGCGCGCGTTCGCTGCTGGGATTGGCACAAGCATCAGTCGCAGCAGGTGATAAGGCCAGTGCATCCGAGGCGTACTCGACTTTGCGCGCGATCTGGCACAAGGCCGACCCGGCGCAGACAGCGCTCGTGAACAAAGCGCAGATCGGTGAATCACCCCGGTGATCCTGACAGCTGAATCTTGAAAGTCGTAATCATCGGCGGTGGGCCGGCGGGTCTGTACACGGCGCTGCTTCTCGCGCGGGCGGATGCGTCACATCAGATAACGGTCCTCGAGCGCAATCGCGCCGACGACACGTTCGGCTGGGGAGTCGTCTTCTCAGATCAGACGCTCGAGAACTTCCATGCCGCCGATGAGCCAACCTTTCGCGCGATCACCGATAACTTCGCGCACTGGGACGACATTGACGTCTTCATTCATGGGCGCCGAACCACGTCGGGTGGTCACGGCTTCAGCGGAATCGCGCGCAAGAAGCTGCTCAACATCCTCCAGACACGTGCCGCCGAGCTCGGCGTTCAGCTGCGCTTCTGCGAAAGCGCGGATCCTGCGGATCTAACGGATAGCGTGGATCTGATTGTTGCCGCTGACGGGATCAATAGCACGATCCGCCAGAAGTATGCGGAACAGTTCAAGCCCGCCCTCGACCCACGAACCGCTCGATACGTCTGGTTCGGGACGACATTTCCGTTCGACGCCTTCACCTTCTACTTCGTCGAGAACGAGCACGGCGTCTTTCAGGCACACTGCTACCGCTTCGATGAGAAGCTCTCGACGTTCATCGTCGAGTGCGACGAGAAGTCATGGCACTCGGCCGGCTTCGACAAGATGGACACGCCGCAGTCGATCGCGGCTTGCGAGGCGATGTTTGCCGAATGGCTCGATGGTCATCCGCTCATCTCGAACGCGGCGCACCGGGCCAGCTCTCCCTGGACCAACTTCGTCCGCGTACGGAACGAGCACTGGTTCCATGAGAACACTGTGCTCATCGGTGATGCGGCGCACACCGCACATTTCTCCATCGGCTCGGGGACGAAGCTGGCGATGGAAGACGCCATTGCGTTGTCGCGATGTGTCTCGGAGACGACTATCCTGGCGAATGCGCTGGAGACTTACCAGAACGAGCGGATGACGGAAGCACTCCGGCTCCAGAACGCTGCGCGCAACTCCATGGAATGGTTCGAACATGTGAGGCGTTATGTGCACCTGCCGCCTGAACAGTTTGCTTATAGCCTGCTCACTCGAAGTCAGCGGGTGAGTCATGAGAATCTCCGGCTGCGGGATTCGACTTACGTCGCTGGTATCGAACGGTGGTTCGCTAGTCGCGCCTCTGTGAAAACGGATCAAACGGATCTGAACGGATCAGAGGCGGGAAGGCTGGAGCAAGAGGATCATCCTGCGAGTACCGGCGGCTCGAGATGGACGCGGCCCGGGAAGAGCTCAGACGATCAGCTACCCCCGCCCATGTTCACCCCGTTTCGGCTGCGCGGGATGACGCTATCGAATCGCATTATCGTATCACCGATGGACATGTATTCCGCTCGCGATGGGACGCCGAATGATTTTCACCTCGTCCACCTTGGCGCACGATCCATTGGCGGGGCAGCACTCCTCATGACCGAGATGGTCTGTGTTTCCGCCGAAGCGCGGATATCGCTTGGCTGCACCGGGCTGTACTCCGACGAGCACCTCGCCTGGTGGCGGCGCATCGTGGATTTCGTTCACGAGTACTCGGACGCGAAGATCTGCCTCCAGCTCGGGCATTCGGGACGGAAGGGATCGACCTGTCTTCCGTGGGAGGAAGGCGACGACATGCCCATTCCTGAAGGCGGATGGGAGACGATCGGCCCATCGGCTATTACCTATGCCCCCACCATGCCCGCTCCGCGCGAGATGACGCGGGCCGACATGGACCGGGTTCGCGACGAGTTTGTGCGCTCGACGCGCATGGCCGCCGACGCCGGTTTTGACATGATCGAGCTCCACTGCGCGCACGGGTACCTCATGTCGAGCTTTCTGACACCAGTAAGCAATCATCGCACGGATGAATACGGTGGCTCCCTGGAGAACCGGCTCAGATTTCCACTCAAGGTCTTCACGGCAATGCGCGCCGGGTGGCCGGAGGAAAAACCAATGTCGGTACGGGTTTCTGCGACTGACTGGGTCGAAGACGGACTCAGCGCCGACGAATCGGTCGCCATTGCTCAGGCGCTGGTCGGTGCAGGCGCTGACATCATCCACGTTTCTACCGGGCAAACCACGACCGCAGCGAAGCCCGTCTTCGGGCGACTGTGGCAGACCCCGTACAGCGATCGCATCCGGAACGAGGCGCGAGTTCCGACAATTGCCGTTGGCAACATCACCGAAGCCGACCAGGTGAACTCGATCATAGCCGCAGGCCGGGCCGATCTTGTTGCGATCGGAAGACCCCATCTGGCCGACCCCCAGTGGACACTCCATGCTGCGGCACAGCTGGGCTTTTCGGGGATACGTTGGCCGGTGCAGTATTACCTTGGCCGAATGCAGCTGGAGCGCGAGGTTCAGCGGGCGAAGGAAATGGCGGCGAGCGCAACTACGACACGGAAAACATAGATCATGGCCGAAGGCGGAGCGACGCAAAAACCAGCACCGAAAAAAGGCCGAGCTACGAACAGAGACCGCGACTGCTACCTCGAGGGGCAGCATGCTGTCGTCACCGGAGCAAGCCGCGGAATTGGAGCTGCAATCGCGGCTGCACTCGCCCGGCGGGGCGCGCACCTGACGCTGATGTCCCGCTCCGTGGCGAAGATGGAGCGAAAGGCAGAAATCATTCGGACCGACTGCGGCGGGACCGTCACCGTAGCTGAGTGCGACGTCACGGATGACATGTCGGTGCGGGCTGCTTTCAAGGGAGCCGTCGCAGCGAACGGACCGATACGCCTGCTGATCAACAACGCCGGGGCCGCGGACGGTGCGCCATTCGCCAAAATGACGCGTGACATCTGGGACAGGATGATCGCGGTCAATCTGACGAGCATCTATGCATGCAGCGCGGAGGTGATTCCGGGCATGCTCGCCGCGAAACAGGGCCGAATCGTAAACATCGCGTCGACGGCCGGCCTCCGTGGATACAAGACCATGACCGCGTACTGTGCGGCAAAGCATGGCGTCGTGGGGCTGACTCGCGCACTGGCGCTCGAGACGGCGAAACATGGTATCACCGTGAACGCTGTCTGTCCCGGTTACACCGACACGCAGCTGACCGACGGCTCAGTCGAGAAACTGGCCGCGGTGTTCAAGACTAATCTCGAGGAAGCGCGGACAATGCTCGTGAGGACGATTCCACGCGGATCGCTCATTAAGCCCGAGGAAGTCGCGAGTGCGGTGTCGTGGCTATGCAGTCCGGAGGCCAGCGCCGTCACGGGAATTGCGCTTCCGATTGCCGGAGGGGAGATCGTTTGACGCCGACAATTGCCGCCGCCACGCTGAAGCCGAAGCATTTTGCGTGGGAAGTTACAGATGGGATTGCCACAATCACGCTCAACCGTCCCGAGCGAAAGAATCCGCTGACGCTCCAATCGTACCGCGAGCTCACCGATACGTTTCTTGCGCTGCAGCACGTAAACGATGTTCGCGTGGTGGTGATTACCGGCGCCGGCGAGAACTTCTGCAGCGGCGGTGACGTACACGACATAATCGGGCGGCTCGTCGAGATGAAGCAGGCGGGCGACCGGCGCGGGCTGCTCGCTTTTACGCAGATGACCGGAGATCTCGTGAAGGCAATGCGCTCCTGCCCGCAGCCCATTGTCGCCGCGGTCGATGGAGTTTGCGTCGGCGCGGGTGCCATCCTCGCAATGGCCAGCGACATTCGCTACGGCACTGCGCGCAGCAAGGTCGCGTTCCTCTTCGTGAGAGTCGGGCTCTCAGGCGCCGACATGGGCGCGTGCGCGATACTTCCGCGCATCATCGGATTCGGTCGCGCGGCCGAGCTGCTGTACCTCGGTCGAACGATGACAGGAGACGAGGCAGAGCGGTGGGGCTTCTATAATAAGGTATGCGCGCCGGCCACCCTCCTCGCCGACGCTTTCGATCTCGCTACGACGCTTGCCAGCGGACCGACGGCCGCGCATGCGATCACAAAGCGCTGCCTGCACGATGAATGGTCGATGAAGATCGACGAAGCACTGGACCACGAGGCGCAGCTGCAGGCACAGTGCATGATGACAGAGGATTTCGAGCGGGCGTACCGGGCCTTCGTCGACAAGAAGAAGCCAGTGTTCGAGGGAAACTGAAGAGTGGATTCAGCGACGCTCGACTGGCCCTTCTTTTCGGATTCACACCGTGAGCTTGCTGGCAAGCTCGACGAGTGGGCGCGCCGGGAAATAACCGACGGTATTACAAGCAGCTCGAGCAGTATCGACGCAGCGTGCCGCGCGGTGGTGAGAAAGCTTGGGGCGGCGGGCTGGCTGCGATACACAGTTCCCGCGGCCTACGGCGGCGCTCACGAGAAGCTCGATGTCCGCTCACTGTGCATTGCCCGCGAGACGCTCGCCCGCATCTCCGGACTCGCGGATATCTCGTTCGCGATGCAGGGGCTCGGCTCCGGCTCGATCACGCTGTTCGGGTCGGATGCACTGAAGGAGCGATACCTCCGCCGTGTTGGAGCGGGGGAAGCGATTGCCGCATTCGCTATCTCAGAGACGGAGGCAGGCTCCGACGTCGCGGCGATGCGGACCACAGCCCGTCTCGACGGAAACAATTATGTCATCGACGGGGAGAAAACGTGGATCTCGAACGGAGGGATCGCGGATTTCTATGTTGTCTTCTGCCGGCTCGAGTCGGAGAAGACACCGGCGTCGCGGCGAAAGGCCAAAGATCCGGACATGCAGGAAGCTTCGCCGGAAGTTTCGGGCACGCGGCCAGAGTTCATCGCGCTCGTTGTGGGGCCTGGTGATGCCGGATTCTCGATCGCCGAGCGAATCGAGACGCTCGCGCCTCATCCGCTGGCCCGGATTCGATTCGAGAATTGCCGCGTCCCGGCGGATCGGGTTGTTGGCGAGCCCGGGAAAGGTCTCAAGATTGCGCTGGCTACGCTCGATGTGTTCCGGCCGACGGTTGGCGCGGCGGCGCTGGGCTTCGCGCGGCGCGCGCTGGATGAGGCCCTCGCTCACGTTTCCGGCAGAAGGCTCTTCGGTCAGGCGCTCAGGGATTTTCAGCTCACGCAGGCACGCATCGCGCAAATGGCGACGCTAATCGACGCAAGTGCGCTGCTCGTCTATCGCGCGGCCTGGGCGCGAGACAACGGTGCGCCGCGCATCACGCGAGAAGCGGCAATGGCGAAGATGTACGCAACCGAGGCGGCACAGCGCGTAATAGACGATGCTCTTCAGCTGCTCGGCGGACGCGGCGTTGTCGCCGGTCATCCTGTGGAGCAGCTCTACCGCGAGATTCGCTCGCTGCGGATATACGAGGGGACGACAGAGGTGCAGCAGCTAGTGATCGCGAGCCAGGTGCTCGACGCTTACGCGAAACAGGAATCAGTCGATGGCTGAGACGGCTGTAGCGACGGGACACATCGACACGTTCTGCGCCGATCGTCTGCCACCGGGCAAGCTATGGCCGGTGCGTGACTGGACAGGAATCCCGGAGCTGGCCTATCCCGAGCGGCTGAATGCCGCTGCCGAGCTTCTCGATCGGATGGTTGAATCGGGAAGCGGTGACCGGCCGGTATTCCGGTTTCCGGACGGGACATGGACGTATCGCCAGGTCATGGAAACGTCGAACAGGATTGCGCATGCGCTAGTGGATGACCTTGGAGTGGTTTCGGGGAATCGCGTTCTGCTCCGTGCTCCGAACAACCCGATGCTCGCCGCATGCTGGTTTGCCGTTCTCAAGGCAGGCGGGGTCGTCGTGTGCACGATGCCGTTGCTCCGCGAGCGCGAGATCCGCTATCTCGCCGACAAAGCTGAAATAAAGCTCGCGCTCACAGATGCCCGCATTGCAGCCGAGTGTGAGGATGGATTCAGGACGCGAAAAGATGGCTCGGCTCGCGAGGGCGCGCGCGTCGTCCATTTCACCAATGGCGTGGCTGATGGTGCACAACCTGACAGTCTCGAATCACTGATGCGTGACAAGCCCGCGACGTTCGAGAACTGCGATACGGCAGCAGAGGACATCGCGATCATCGCGTTCACTTCGGGAACGACGGGCGAAGGGAAGGGAACGATGCATTCCCACCGCGACATCATGGCGATCACGGACTGCTTCCCGCGTTATGTGTTGAAGCCTTCTGCCGACGATGTCTTCTGTGGCTCGCCACCGCTGGCGTTCACCTATGCGTTGGGTGGGTTGCTGCTCTTCCCGATGCGCTTTGGGGCGTGCTCGTTGCTTCTCGAGCAGGCAACCCCGCCGAATCTCGTCAAGGCGATTGCCGAGTATCGGCCGACCGTCTGTTTCACGGCGCCTACGGCTTACCGTGCGATGTGCGGAATGCTCGCGGAGCACGACGTAACGAGTCTCAGGAAATGCGTTTCAGCGGGCGAGACGCTGCCGTTGAGCGTGTACGAATCGTGGCTCGAGGCGACGGGGTTGAAGATCATCGACGGGATCGGCGCGACGGAGATGCTGCACATCTTCATCAGCGCGTCGGGTGATGACATAAGACCGGGCTCGACGGGCAGGGTAGTTCCCGGATATCACGCGAAGGTGATTGACGATGACGGCAATGATGCGACTGCCGGCTCGGTGGGGCGGCTCGCCGTGCGAGGGCCAACCGGTTGCCGTTACCTCGACAACATCGAGCAGCAGCGGAAGTACGTCGAGAATGGCTGGAACCTCACGGGCGATTCGTACAAGCTCGACTCCGATGGTTATTTCTGGTATCAGGCCCGCACCGACGACATGATCATCTCGGGTGGCTACAACATTGCCGGTCCGGAGGTAGAGAACGTTTTGCTGGAGCACGCCGCTGTTCTCGAGTGCGCCGTGATCGGAGAGCCGGACGAGGAACGGGGTCACGTGGTGAAGGCGGTGATAGTGCTCAAGCCCGATGCATCTCCCGGTGATTCCTTGAAGAAGGAGCTCCAGGATTTCGTGAAGGCGAGGATCGCGCCCTACAAGTATCCGAGGCGGGTGGAGTTTGCCTCGGCATTGCCACGGACGGCAACTGGAAAGCTTCAGCGCTATCGGTTGAGAGAGGAAGGAGGCAGCCAATGAGCCTGACGCCGGGAATTGACGCGAAGCTGCTGTTGCCGGAAGGGTGGGCACATCCAAGTGGCTACAGTCACGGTCTCTCGGTTTCGGGGCGCATCATCGTGATCGCGGGCCAGATCGGGTGGAATCCGGAGACTGCAAAATTCGAGACCGACGATTTCACGGCGCAGGTGCGTCAGGCGTTGAGCAACGTCGTCGCGGTTCTCAGCGAGGCGGGAGCGTCACCGAGTCAGCTCGTGCGGCTGACGTGGTTCATTACCGATCGCGAGGAGTACCTCGCCGCACGGCGTGACATCGGCGTTGCTTATCGAGAACTGATCGGGAAGCATTACCCGCCGATGTCGATTGTCATCGTGAGCGCGTTGATCGAGGAAGAAGCCAAGGTGGAGATCGAAGCTACCGCGATAATTCCAGAGTAGTCGCAGTGAAGCTCTTTCGCGTCACTCGTGACGCGCGCAACCTGACAACGTTTCATGCGCTTCGCAGTCTTACCGCAGAGGAAATTGAAAACTTCCAACACGACAGCGGATTGTTGCATGAGTTTCATCGTTCACGCGAGATAGTTCCCCTTCTACTTGCTAATGCTGCTGAGGTTCAAAAGGCCACTTTTGCTGCGGACCAGGTTCTAGAGTTCGCTGAGGAAGAGCGAGGCGTCAAGGCTCGGCAAGCAGGAGGAGAGCTCAACCGAGCGCTCGTAAATTTTCTGACAGCGATGCGCCTCTATCTTGACCACACCGAAACGAGGCTGAAGCGACGCTATGGGAACAAAGCGCCCGTAGTTAGAGCGTTCACCACGGCGGCATCGCGCGAGTTTGATGATTCAGCAGCCTATCGAATTCTCTACAAGTTAAGGAATTACGTGCAGCACTGTGGTTTGCCAGTTAACACAGCCGGTGTCGCGAGCAAGATGGGATCCAAGCCTGGAGATCCGGCAGTGTATGAAGTGGCGATCGGTGCAACCGTCCGAGTGTTACTCGAGACATATGCGAGTTGGGGGAAGGCCAAAGCTGATCTGCTTGCTGCCGGCGAAACGATCATGCCGCATCTTTATGTGCCATCAGTGCTTGAGGCGCTCGAGCGTATTGAACGGAAAACTCTCACAGCGGAGATACCCGAGTTATCAGGTGCAGCGACTCGCTTAACAAACTTGCTGCGAGAGGGTGCAGCCGGGGAGGCGGTGCCAGTAGTTGTTACGCTCGAAATGGGTGACAGCGAAACCAAGATCCACCTTCACGAACCGCCTTATGGCGTCCTTGCGCTATTCGGTTTGATAACCATCAATCCAGACGGGCGGCCCGTTTTCGACCTTAAGTAAACACCGCTGCGATATGTAGTTCGTGTTCTGTAGTCCGTGGCATGTGCATGGTCGTGCCCCCTCTAAACTAAGTACTTTTGGGCTAGTTTAATGAAACGCGCCGTCCTATGATGATGCACGAAGTTTAGGCAACTAAGAACTTGGAGTTCTGATGCCTCAAAAGAGGCGCAAGTCATCAAGCAAGGCACGATTACCGAAGCAGCGCGATCCGAAGCGACAGGGGGCCGTGGTGCTTCCATTGCATCATCCGGCGGGCCTTATCACAAACCGGCATAGCACTCTCACCCCCGCCCACACCACGAAGTGGGGCCAGCTCTATCAGGGCGACTGTCTCGAGCTTTTGCGCAGCCTTCCTGACGGTTCAGCTGATATGGTTTTTGCTGACCCACCCTTCAACCTGGGCAAGGAGTACGGAGTCGGGATAAGCGATCAGTTGCGAGCCGACGACTACGTGAGATGGTCCAAATCCTGGCTAGCCGAAAGTGTTCGCGTTCTTGCGCCCGGTGGCACTCTATTCGTGTTCAATCTGCCGCAATGGCTGATCGAGTACGGTGCATTCTTGAATCGAAACGGGATGCTCTTCCGTCATTGGATCGCGATGCGAATGCCTAAGGCCTATCCGAGAGGCAAGAAGCTTTCGCCCGCTCACTACGGGTGCCTCTACTACAGCAAGGGCGAACCAAAGACGTTCAACCGGATCTATGTCCCCATTCAGACGTGCCGGCACTGCCACGGAGAAATCCGAGACTACGGAGGCCACCGAAAAGCGTTGAACAAACAGGGCATCAATCTTATGGATGTCCTTGATGCGCCCGCAGAGGTCTGGGCCGATGCTCCAGACGCTCTACCACGAGGTGTTGGTTGGTGCGATGCGGAAGATCTATGGGACGACATTCCACCCGTCCGTCACAGCAAGTACAAGACGCGAGGAGCAAACGAGCTTGCGCCCTTAATGCTCGAGAGGCTGATCGCAGTCGCGACAAATCGTGGAGACTTGGTCGTTGATCCTTTTGGTGGGTCGGGTACTACGTATTATGCTGCCGAGCGGCTAGAACGACGTTGGCTAGGATCGGAAATTGGCGACATCGCACCTGCTGTACGACGCCTGCAAGATCTCGCAGGCGGGCTCGACGTCCGTTGGGAGAGCGGTCGTGGCGCTAAAGGACGGCGTGAAACGTCCAAGGATCAACTCGGGTTACTCGAAGCCAATTAACGAATGCCACGACTCGAGGAAATCGCCTACGACGGTTTCTACGAAAGAACGAAGAGGCTAGGTCTAGAGGGAGTTCTTGAAGAGGCTCGGAGGATTCTATCCGACTTCACGTTGCGAGTCCTAGAAAAGAAAGACAGCAATGGCGGAGCTGCCTTGAGGGAGCTGATAGATGATCGGTTCAGTGCAGCGTCAGGTTGGAAGAAAAAGCAGACTGGTGACGTAGACTGGACCAAGTGTCACCACGCAAATGGGACTGAAGTATGTCTTGGCGTCGAGGTACAAATGTCGGCCCGAAGTGACATGCTGGTGATGGACATTCATCATCTCCGAGCCGGCATGGTCGCGGGTCGCATTGATGTCGGTATCCTGGCGATCCCGAGCGATGTATTGGGTGCGTTCTTAACAGACAGAGCGCCGTGTCTAAGCGATGCGAAGCGACACGTTGAGATGGCGCGAGCAACTGATCTCCCGTTGCTCCTTATCGGTCTTACGCATGATGAACCAGGCGAGGCTTTGCGCAAGCGTTACAAGCGGACAAGAGAAGCGTAATGTAGCTGAATTGCCGAACGCCAGAGGCTCAGGAGCTCAGCGTCTGACCATCCACCAACTGCACCACCCGGCCTGCCTCGACTTCGTAACGCACGTCGTGCGTTACCATGCAGATCGTCGCGTCCTCCTCGTTCAGCTCGCGCAGCAGCAGCATCACCGCCTCGCCGTTCTTCGTGTCGAGATTGCCGGTGGGCTCACCGGCGAGAAGAATGCGCGGCTGGCCGGCCACGGTTGCCGTCAGACTATTCTCTCTTTTAAGCAAGCTATAGCTGGACAAGACTAGCCCAATAGTCAAGTTATAGCTTGTCTAATTAACTAAACTAAACAAGGTATGGCTTTACTAAATGGCTCGACCAAGGAAGATCGCGCCTGATTTTCTCGCGCTGCAGAGGCGACAACTCGACGCGAAGCTCGAGCACGCCCAAACACTGGAACACCTGGTACCACCGACGAAGGGTTGGATCCGAACCATTCGCGAAGCCTTAGGCATGACTGCCGACCAGCTCGGCAGGCGTTTGCATATGACGAAACAAGGGGTGCTGGATCTCGAGCGCAGGGAGGTAGACGCAACGATCTCGCTGGGGACATTGAGGAAAGCTGCCGACGCGCTGAACGTCGATGTTGTCGTTGCCCTGATCCCGCGGAAATCCTTGGAAGTCACTATTCATGAACAAGCCGAATCAAAAGCGATACACGAGAGAAACCGTGTCGTGCACACCATGCGCCTTGAATCGCAGGACGCAGGCACAGAAGACGAACTGGATCGGCGAAAAAATATCGATAGCTGGCTGACCACCCGCATTGCTAGACTCTGGGATTAGAAGGACAGGCTGTGACCTCGGCTGATGAGAGCGAGAGGGAAACCTATGGCGTCACGCCGCTTGATACGATGAAGCGGAAGGTTTGATCCCAGGCAATGTTCGAACAAAGTCAGAGCTCAACTGTGCCAGCAGCAGTTTGTTCCAGCGGATTCGAATCAGCACCGATCCAGATCGCGCCCTACTGCCAGCCATGGCTTCGAAAAGCCCACGATCGCGGATACAACGGAATTGAACGGATCAGAGACGAATACCAGCTGGCTGCTGTTTGGGTATTCCGCTGGCAACGAGAAGAAGCGCAGCAGGGACATAAAGAATTCCGATCGAAAGCGCTGCGAGGAAACACAAGAACAGAAGCACGCTTCCTGAGACGAGGCGCACCGCGCGTCTGCGGATGAGAACGGGTGCAAGCGTTAACAGAATCGGAACACTGACCACGAACAGGATCCAGGGCCCGTTTACTTCCAGTCCGCTTGCGTGACCGTAGGTAATTGGAAAGCCGAGGTCATTGCCGGATTTGCCGACTGCGATCCCCCCAGACCCGCTGGCATAGGGAGGGCCGAACAGCACAAGCAATCCCACAGCAATAGCCCAGAGAAGGGAGATGATCGGAGCAACGCGTTGGAATCTCATGAGGAAGGAGCTGCGCTCGGCAGCGATTCAGATTGTCGCGGATCTCGTCAGTGACTGTCAGCCGGGTAGCTTCGCGGCGAGTATCTCCACCTTGTCGATCATCGGCGGAGTCAACAGCAGCTCCGACGCGTTTGCCATCAGCGCAGCGGCGACTCTTCCAGCGAGATGTGCATCACGGCCCGCGTCATCAGGAAACGTGTCGAAAATGCCGTACGTCGACGGACCAAGCTTGAGGGCGTACCAGGTAATCGTTGCGGGCTCCTCCTGCACGATCGACAAGCCGCCCTTTAGAAAACTCGCGACGGCCTCTTCCTTTCCCGGCTTCGCATCGAGCCGCACCATCAATGCAACGCGGACGTTCGCTGTGTTCGTGGACGCCATGTAATCCTCTCGGTGGTTGGGCGTTAAGAGCCTTCCTGGGGCCCGGTCCAAAGTGCTGACATAACACGCATATTCCGCCCCATAAAAACCGCTAGCGTCCCCTCTCTCGTGCCCCTACCTTCGCTATCCCTCTCGTGCCCATAGCGCTGACGCTCTCCCGGACTCGATCCCTTCTCCTGGCGCTGCCGCTGTTAGCGCCAGCGGTCGCCGGCGCGCAGACGAGTTCCCGGGCGCCGGATGCAGCCTCGATTCGCTCAGCAGCGCGCAGCTATCGAGCTGTTAACGAATCGGCAATCCTGCGCGAGTTCAGCGATTTCCTCGCAATTCCGAACCTCGCCAGCGACTCAATCAACATCCGCCGCAATGCCAACCATCTGGTCGCGATGCTCGAGCGCCGCGGAGTACGCGCCCGGCTGCTCGAAGTCGAGGGATCACCTCCTGTAGTACTCGGCGAGCTCACCACTCCCGGTGCGAAACGAACTCTTGTCCTTTACGCGCATTATGACGGGCAGCCCGTAGATCCCTCGCAATGGGCGACTCCACCCTGGACGCCCACGCTCCGCAGTAAATCGCTCGCCGAGGGCGGCTTTGTAATTCCAATGCCCGGAGAGGGGCGGCCGAGGGTGAGCGGCGAAGCCCGCATCTACGCACGATCCGCCGGCGACGACAAAGCGAGCATCCAGGCGATGCTCTCGGCCCTCGACGCGATGCACGCGGCGCGAATCAGCCCGTCGGTCAATCTCAAATTCTTTTTCGACGGAGAAGAAGAGGCGGGATCACCGCATCTCAGACAGATGCTCGAGCGCCACCGCGATGCTCTTAAAGGCGACGCGTGGCTCTTCTGCGATGGCCCCAATCACCAGAGTGGCAAGCAGCAGGTGCAGCTCGGAGTTCGCGGGGTCACCGGACTGGAAGTGACCGTGTACGGTCCAACGCGAGCACTGCACAGCGGACATTATGGAAACTGGGCTCCCAACCCCGGCGCGATGATCGCCAGCCTCATAGCGAGTATACGCGACGACAATGGTCGCATCAGGATCGCTGGTTTCTACAATGACGTGAAGGCGATCACCCCGAGCGAGCGGAGAGCGATCACGGCCGTTGCCCCTGTCGATGCAGCGCTGCGCCGCTCACTTGGCCTGGCCGCAAGCGAAGCGAGGAACGCTCCGCTTGCCGAACGAATCATGCTGCCTGCGGTCAACGTGCGCGGGATACGGGTCGGCGCGGTGGGAGATCAGGCCGCAAACGTCATCTCCACCGAGGCGCAGGCTTCGTTCGACTTCCGGCTCGTGCCCAATCAAACGCCCGAGCGCGTCCGGCAGCTCGTGAACGCGCACATCATCCGTCAGGGGTACTTCGTCACGTCCGACAGCGTGACGACGGCGATGCGGCTTGCTCATCCGAAAATCGCGCGAGTTCGCTGGGGCGGCGGCGGCTATCCGGCGACCCGGGCATCGATGGACCAGCCATTCGTGCGGGCCGTAGTGCGCGCCGTCGGCGATGGTGCGGGCACTCCACCGCTGCTGCTGCCGACAATGGGAGGCAGCCTGCCGCTCCATGTATTCGAGCAAGTGCTGCGGGTGCCCGTAATAGTTCTTCCAATCGCCAATTTCGACAACAACCAGCACGCAGCGAACGAAAATCTCAGAATTCAGAATCTGTGGGACGGCATTGAAGTTTACGCCGGCCTCATGGGGCGAATCGGCGAGTACTGGAGATGACTGCGCGTCGCTGGCTGGCGCTTGCTGCTCTGTGGGGCGTGAGCGGATGCGCGTCGACTCCCGCACGCACGGGTGCGACACTCGCCGAAGTTGATGAGAATATCCCTTCGAGTGTTGCGCTGGCGACTTTCGACACGCTCTGGACAGTCGTCAAGGAGACGTACGTCGATACCATATTCGTCAACGGACCATGGAATACAGTCCGGGATTCGCTTCGTCAGCAGGCGATGGCAGTGACGACGCGCAGCGGACTGGACCGCCTTCTCACCGCCACGCTCGCGCAAATTCCGGAATCCCACTTCTACATAATCCCGTCGAGCGTCGCCGACGAGGTTCGCGCGGATGCCGACGATGAAAGCGCCGGCGGAACTGTCGGGCTGTCACTGAGGATCGCGAGCGGAAAGGCACTGGTGTGGCGAGTCGAGCCGGGAAGTCCGGCTGCAACGGCGGGAATCATGACCGGGCAGGTTGTAGAGCAGGTGGGAGACCGTGTTGTCGGCACGTCCCTCGGGAAAGTCCTGTCGCTACCCGATGCTTCACGCCAGCGCGCATTCTCCGATCTCAACTTCAAGCTGAACCGTCAGCTCACGCCTGCAGTTGGCGATACAGTGCGAATCCGTCTCATCGGAACGGGAAACAACCAGGCCGCCGAGCGACAGCTCGTTGCCGTTCCAATGCGTGGTACCGTGTCGAAGTTCGGCAACCTCCCGCCAATTGCAGGAGTCGTTCGCTCCTTTCGACACCCGGCGACTCAGCTGCGTGGCGGCTGCGTCGGGACAATCGCCTTCAACATCTGGCTCCCCGCACTGGCGCCGGAGCTCCAGCGCGCGGTAGACAGCGTTGCCAGCTGTGCCGGGATCGTGATTGACCTTCGCGGCAACCCCGGTGGCGTCGGAGCGATGGTAATGGGATTCGGGGGCTACTTCGTCGAGTCACCAGTTTCGCTCGGAACAATGCGCATGAGGCAGCTATCGCTGAATTACGCGATAAATCCCCGGGTAGTGCGCGTGAGCGGAACGCAGACGGGACCATTCAAGGGCCCGGTGGCGATACTCGTCGACGCCATGAGCGCGAGCACGTCGGAGATATTCGCGACGGGCATGCAGCGCCTCGGCAGGGCGAGGGTGTTCGGCCAGCGGAGCGCGGGAGCTGCCCTGCCCGCACTGATGCATGGCTTGCCCTCGGGCGATACCTTCGTCCACGCGGTTGCCGATTTCACAGATCCAGCTGGGGGCCGAATAGAAGGGTCTGGTGTAATACCCGACCAATTGATCCCGTTGACACAGCAGGATCTCTCGCAGAACATCGATGCGCCCCTCGAGGCGGCTATCAAATGGATTGCCGCAGCCGCGCTGGAATAGCGCCGGCTCATTCTGACAGAAACAGTCGTAACCTGAACCGTTTCACGTCGTCTTTATTCAGCACTCACATCCTATTTCCCCAGAGAAATCAATGATTCGCACGAATGCCATCCGCCTCGCCGCTGCCGCAGGTGCGCTCGTGGCAGTGACCGCTGGCGCGCAGCAACCGACAGCTGGTGTCGCTGCTGCCTCGCTCCCGCCCGCAGCGACGCTCGTCGCCAAGTACGCCGCCGCCATCGGCGCGCCGGCGATGATGAAAGCGCCACAGATCACCACGAAGGGCGGTCTCGCGATGGCCGCGGCAGGCCTCAATGCGACGTTCGAGATGGTGCAGGTCGCACCAAACAAGATGCGGATGATGACGACGATTCCGGGCGTCGGCGCGATTCAGGTCGGGTTCGACGGAACCACGGGATGGTCGGTCGATCCGATGCAGGGTCCCCGCGTTCTTGCCGGAAAGGAGCTCGACGAGATTCGCGAGCAGGCCGATCCCCGGGCGGCAGGCCGCGCGCCCGAGCTCTTCTCCGCAGTGCAGACGGTGGCCGATACGACAATGGGCGGCGAGCAGTGCTACATGGTCAAGCTCACCTGGAAGTCAGGGCGTGAGACGTTCGACTGCTACAGCGGCAAGACCGGGCTGATGGTCGGCTCGAAGAACGTGCAGCAGACCGCCATGGGTGCGATTCCAGTGACGATGACCTATAGCGATTACAAGAAGTTCGGCGACTTCATGGTGCCGACGAAAATGGTCCAGTCGATGATGGGCCAGCAACAGGTGACGACAATCACCGCGGTAGAGGTCGCCGCGGCGCCGGGCGTCGTGATTACGATGCCGGCAGAGGTGCAGGCCCTCAAGAAGTAACACGGGACTACTGAATCTTCGGAGCGTGCACGGCGGTCACCGCACCCTGCGGATCGCTGGCGACAACTATCCAGCCGCCGTCGGGCACCTCCATCGGCTCCATGATCACTGTTCCTCCCATTCGCTTGATCGTATTCGCTGACTCCTTTGCATCGACGACTTTGATGTAACACAGCCAGTTCGGCGGCGGCATCTCGGGAGTGCGCGTCATCATGCCGCCGTACTGAACACCACGCTGGCCGTATATCAGATACATCCCTATCGCTCCCATGTCGAACTCGGTGATTTTCTCCCAGCCGAAGAGCTTGCTGTAGAAATCGAACGCCGCAACGTGATCGGACGTCGTGAGCTCGTGCCAGGAGAAGTCGCCGTTCTTCGGCGGGCCGGCGGGGGCACCCGACATTCCGTCCTCCCCAGCGAAAATGGCGATTGTCGCGCCGTGCGGATCCTGGAAAATCGCGTAGCGTCCGGCGCCCGGTATGTCCATCGGCGGAGCGACTGTCGTTGCGCCGAGCTGAGTGGCCTTGGCGACTGTGTCGTCGACGTTGTCCACGCCGATCGACGGGAGCCAGTGGGGAGGAACATTGTTCTTCCGCATTTCGTCGTTCAACGTCATCATCCCGCCAAAGGGATCACCGTTGTTCGTCCACATCGTGTAGGGGCCACCACCACCTTCCCATTTCTGCGTCCCCCAGCCCGCAACCTCACCGTAGAACTTCTTCGCTCCCTCGGTATCGGTTGTCATGAGATCGTGCCAGACGAAGCGACCGGATGCGTTCGACATTTCGTAAACTCGCGTGAAGATGGTTTGATTTGTGGACGGATAATGTGGGAGGGAATTCATCTGCACGGTAGCGGCCACAGATTCGTGGACCAGAGTTCTTACAAACCGTTGACATGCGAACATACGACGCCATAATCGTCGGGCTCGGCGCGATGGGCAGCGCAACGCTGTACCATCTCTCGAAGCGTGGAAAACGAGTGCTCGGGCTCGAACAGTTCGCCCCCGGCCACCATCTCGGGTCATCGCACGGCGACAGTCGTGTAATTCGCGAACAGTACTTCGAGCATCCGCTGTACGTTCCTCTCGTACAGCGCGCCTACGAGCTTTGGCGGGCACTCGAGGAAAGCCACGGGCGCGCGCTGATGACCATCAATGGCGGGCTCATGATCGGCCAGCCCGCTGGAATGGTTGTCTCGGGCACAATCCGAAGTGCCACCGAATACAACCTGCCGCATGAGATTTTCACCGGCGTTGAGCTGCACGCGCGGTATCCGGCATTTCGCCTGGCCGACGGGCTCGTAGCCGTTCTCGATCCGCACGCAGGGTACCTGGATCCGGAGGCATGCAACTCCGCTCACATCGAACTTGCCCGTCGAGCCGGCGCGGAGGTGCACTTCGAGGAGCCCGTGGCGCAATGGACCCCGGATGGCGACGGTGTGCAGGTGACGACCGCCAGGGGCAGCTACCGTGCGGGTCGCCTGCTTCTCTCGGGGGGCGCCTGGACTCAGGAGCTGCTGCGGGGAGGGGATGTCACGTTGCCGCTGGCCGTCGAGCGACAGGTGGCATTCTGGCTTCAGCCGGAGCAAAACCCGCAGTCTTTCGACAGGTCTTGCTTTCCGATTTACGCCTATGAGTTCACTCCGGGGCTTATCTGCTATGGATTTCCCCGCCTGCCGCGGGGCGTGAAGTCGTCGATCATGCACGGCGGCGAAATCGTGTCGTCGCCGGAGGCAGTGCGGCGGACGGTGGACGATGATGAAATCGAGCCGGTCCGCGACGCTCTGCGAGCGATTCTTCCGGAGCTTGCGGAGGCTCTCGTAACCGAAAGCTCGGTTTGCCTCTTCACGAATACTCCCGATCATGATTTCGTCGTCGATTTTCACCCGCGATACCCGCAGGTGCTCATCTCCAGTCCGTGCTCGGGCCATGGGTTCAAGTTTGCCAGCGCGTTGGGAGAGGTTCAGGCTGACCTTCTGACCGGCGGGACCTCGCGGTTCGACGTCTCACCGTTTCGGATCGAGAGGCTTAAGCGAGCCTAGCCAGCTGCACCTGTTGCGGCGCGGGGCGCCGTGGAGCAGACTATGACCGCGAACAGATCCACCCAGTCCACCAATAGAAATCCCACGAGGATCATCATGAAGAGAATCTTTATGCTGGTGACGCTGCTGAGCGCTGTGCCGCTCGCCGCACAGACGACAGCTAATGGAGCGTCTGCATCGGCCGTCGGAGCGTTGAAGGGAGAATGGGAGACGATCAGCGGCTACATCAGTAAAGCCGCGGAGCAGATACAGGAAGCCGATTATGCGTTCCGCCCTGTGGCCGGAGTGCGCTCGTTCGGGGAGCTCATCGGACATCTCGCCGGCGCACAGTATCTGATCTGCGCGGCCGCCCTCGGCGAGCCGTCCAAGAACGAAGACGAATTCGAAAAGCAGAAGCTCGGCAAGGCAGCGCTCATCGCGGCGTTCAAGTCATCGAACGAGTACTGCGCGCGCGCCTACGCGCAGCCTGACGCGGACGTGTCCGCGATGACCAAGCTGTTCGGCGGGGAACGGACGCGTCTCGCCGCGCTGGTTACCAACACGACGCATGACGGCGAGCATTACGGGAACATCGTGACCTACATGCGAATCAAGGGAATGGTGCCACCGTCGAGTCAGCCGCGGCCTCAATAAGAAAATCGACCCGGCTCGGGCGGACACTTACGACGAAGCGACCACGCCAGGAAATCGTGACGCCATGATGCGCTTCGCGTCCTCCGTGGTCGCTTCCACCGAGAATTTCACGGGCAGTACGGTCGAGCGTACCGGCCATTGACACCGCTCACATCGGAAGCTGCTCGCCAGGCACTGGCTGGCCACCTCGTCACGGATGCCACTGCACACGACTCGGGGCACTTCGACTCAATTGGCCGCAGGTTCGACGGATTCGAGCATGCTTTTCCGGAGGGCGACGATGCGTCGCTGATCGATCTGCGAATGGCGTTGACGTTCTGGGATGCCTGGATCGATGCGCGAAATCACGGATGGCAGCCCACCGCGGGAATTCAGCAGGGAGAGTGGGCGGCGCTTGCGCGGGGAATCGCGGCGGACCTGACGGCCACGCGCGATATTGCGGAC
>JALYJX010000009.1:0-12127 GCA_030775065.1 Gemmatimonadota bacterium
ACCGCCATCACTCGCTCGGATGGAACTACCGGATGGCCCCCGTCGTCGCGGCGGAAGGGTTGCACCAGATCGCAAACGCGGAACAGCTCCTGGCCGAGCGGAAGCAAGCCGCCGGGTTGTACGGGATGGCAATCAGTGGGTGTACGTGGATGCGTCCGCAATGCGTTCCCGATGGGTGGCAGCACGACAATTGGTGCTTTGCAGTGGCGCTCGAATCAGAAGAGCTGTGGCAGCCTTTTGTCGAGAGCATCTGCAGCCATGGCGGTGAGCGCCCGTACGCCTGCTGGCGCGTTACCTACCAGGAGCCGGCGTTCCGCCACCTGGCGCCGGACGGAACGTGCCCGAACGCGGAAAACCTGCAGCCCCGGCTGGTGCAATTCCAGACAAACAACATCAAATCCGCGGAGAAGAACGCCGACGCGGTGCGCATGGCCATCAGGGAGATTGGCTGAGGGACTCGGTAGTCCAGTTAAAGACGTCGCCGACGATTTGTGCCGGTCCAGTCACTGCTGATCACCGTCTTGCTGCAATGAAATACCAGGGCATCAGCAACGGACCGGATCGCTGAAGTCTACGACCATCTTCGAGCCTTTCGGTGTATGTGGACATCAACCGCGTCTCTGGCTTTGGCAGGTCCACATCGATTTCGAACGGAGTGGAGACAAAATCGGGATAGCCATTGCTTTGCACATACTCTCTTACAACAGGCAAGGAGTATACGTTGTAGAAACCGGCCCGACGTGGCTCCAAACCATCGTCATATTCTGTCACTTCAATAGTGCACGAAACTTGTCCGTCATAGAACAGAGATGTCAGGGCAATCCATTGAGGGGCCAGTTTCAGCATTGCTTGAATCGGAGACTTGAATTCTGGCAGCCAGCTCAATGTCTGGAACGATACTAAACCCTCGAACTCGGACACATATCCCGCGTCAAGATTGTAAATGTCACCGATGTCCAGGCGGCAGTTCCGAATCCCGTTGCTTCGGAAGAAGGCGTTGCCTCGTTCAACAAGATCAGCGTTGATATCAACGCCGACAAACGATGCCATTGGGTATCTTTTTGACATGTGGTATACGTTTGCACCTGCTCCCGAACACAGGTCCAGTATTCTGACCTGGCTATCGCAGTTGACAAGTGCTGTTGTTTCAAGCCAATCGCAGAAAGCAAGAGTACTCCTGTACGGTTCCCTGAACTGTCTCTCATGATAGTCCATGTTTATCTTGTTCTTATCGAGCCATTCTGTTGTTCGCTGTGCCATCTTGGCCCTCCGTTTCTTTCGGACACCTAAACTAATGCATGTGTCGCGTCTCCAAAGCGTGTACTTTGCGACGGCCCAACCCCGAACAACGCGCCAACAACTCAGCCGGGATCTAAGGATTAGCGAATGCTGAATGGAAAGACTGTACTGATCACTGGCGGGACCGGCTCATTCGGGCGGCGGTTCACCGAGACCGCGCTCACCCAATACAACCCGAAGCGGCTCATCGTTTTCAGTCGAGATGAGCTGAAGCAGTCGGAGATGCACGCGCAGTTCGGAGAGCACCAATACCCGTGCATCCGTTATTTCATTGGCGACGTCCGCGACCGTGATCGCCTGCAGCGTGCGTTCGACGATGTGGACATTGTCGTCCATGCGGCCGCGCTGAAGCAGGTTCCGGCGGCGGAATACAATCCGATAGAGGCAGTCAAGACCAACGTGCTTGGCGCCGCGAACGTGATCGACGCGGCGATCGATCGCGGTGTAGCCAAGGTGATAGCGCTAAGCACCGACAAGGCAGCGAGTCCCATCAGCCTCTACGGTGCGACCAAGCTGTGCTCCGACAAGCTCTTCGTCGCCGCGAACAGCTACTCCGGAACCCACCGCACGCGATTCAGCGTGGTGCGCTATGGGAATGTGGTCGGGAGCCGTGGCAGCGTTATACCGTTGTTTCAGCAGCGGCGAAAGACCGGAAAGCTTCCCATCACGGACCCGCGAATGACGCGCTTCTGGATTACGCTCGAGCGCGGCGTACAGTTCGTCCTTCAGTGCCTCGAGGAGATGCGTGGCGGTGAGATTTTTGTCCCAAAAATTCCGAGCATGAAGCTCATCGACCTTGCGCGCGTGATTGGACCGGATTGCGACATGGAGATCGTCGGAAGGCGTCCCGGAGAGAAGCTCCACGAGGTGATGGTCAATGAGGACGACGCACAGAATACTCTCGAGTACGACGACTTTTACACGATCCTTCCCACAATTCGGCACTGGAGCCGGGAGGAGGTCCGGGACAACAATGGCGGCCGGCCATGCCCTGAGGGCTTTAGCTACAGCAGCGAGACGAACACGCACTGGCTCACGGTTGCCGAACTGCAACAGATAATCGGTCCGAGCAAGCTATCGCTCGAGTGACCGAATGCTGCTCGTAGCGGGCGCCAGCGGGTTCCTCGGTCGCACTCTTGCGCTCGAGGCACTTGCCTCCGGTCGCCCGGTGACTGGATTGGTCAATCGACACGCCGCCGCCGACCAGCCGGGCCTCGGGGTTGTGACTGCCGATCTGACGGAGCCATCAACAGCCAAAAACCTTCTGCGTCGTCTCGAGCCGAAATGGGTCGTCAACTGCGCCGCCGTCGCCAACGTCGACGAATGCGAACGTGACCCGGAGCGCGCGCGGGCGTTGAATGTGGAGCTTCCACGCGCGCTGGCCGCGGCCTGCGCTGAAGCGGGCGTCGGCCTCGTTCACATGTCGACCGATTCGGTGTTCGACGGCGAGCGGGGCAACTACTACGAGGACGATGAGCCCGTGCCGGTGAATGTCTACGGGCGATCGAAGCTCGAAGGCGAGCGGGCCGTGCACGAGGTGCTTCCGGCCGCGCTCGTGCTTCGCACGAACTTCATTGGCGTCTCACCGTCCCGGAGCGTCGGGCTCGCTGATTGGATCGCCTCCAAGCTCGAGTCCGGTGAGCGAATACGGGGCTTTGCCGACGTAATGTTCGCCCCACTTCTCGTCAACGAGCTCGCGCGACTCGTACTGGCGGCGATCGATTCCGAACTTCAGGGGCTTTATCACGTCGCCGCCAGGGACGCGTGCAGCAAGTACGACTTCGGCTGCCGCCTCGCCAGGGCCCTCGGGTTTGACAGCACGTTGATTGACCGGGCCACGCTTGCCGACGCGAAGCTGACGGCGCGCCGTCCTCTGAATACTTCGCTGTCGTCGTCCCGCCTGGAGCGCGCGCTCGGACGACCGATGCCCTCCATTGAAAGTGCAATCGCGGGGTATGTCGCGCTCCACGGCGCGGGCTACGCCAGCCGACTGTAACCACGTCGCATTTTAGCCACCTCATGCCTACACTCGAAATCGGCGGATGCGTGGTTGGCGAGGGGAACCCCACATACTTCATCGCGGACATCGCGGCGAACCATGATGGAGATCCGGAGCGAGCTGTCGCGCTGATTCATCTGGCCGCTTCAGGGGGAGCCGATGCGGCGAAGTTTCAGCACTTTCGTGCCGAGCAAATAGTCAGCAGACGCGGGTTCGAGGCGGGACCGAAGCTATCGCACCAGAGCAAGTGGCAAAGGTCAGTTTTCGAGGTCTACCAGAAGGCATCCGTCCCCTGGGAATGGACGGAACGCCTGAAATCCGCGTGCGATGAGGCCGGAATCCATTTCTTTTCGTCCCCCTACGATCTGGAAGCAGTTGACATGCTCGATCCCTACGTGCCCGCGTACAAGATCGGGTCGGGAGACATCACCTGGCCGGCGATTCTCGAGCACATCGCACGCAAGAACAAACCGGTCCTGCTTGCTACTGGTGCGTCGGACCTGCGCGACGTGGAGCGGGCTGTCGGGACAATTCTCGCGATCAATCCACAGCTTCTGCTGATGCAGTGCAACACCAATTACACCGGCAGCGCCGAGAACCTGGCGTTCGCCAACCTTCGTGTACTGCAGAAATTCGCGTCGATGTATCCCGACCTCGTGCTCGGGCTGAGCGACCACACACCCGGTCACGTTACTGTGCTCGGCGCGGTGACGCTCGGTGCACGAGCGATCGAGAAACATTTCACTGACGATCGCAGCCGCGAGGGCCCCGATCATCCTTTCTCGATGGATCCCGCGGGTTGGCGTGAGATGGTAGATCGGACCCGCGACCTCGAGCGGGCCCTCGGCGATGGCATCAAGAGAGTGGAGGCGAATGAGCAGGAGACTGTCGTCATCCAGCGGCGGTGTCTCCGGGCAACGCGTGACCTCGCAGCGGGGACTGTGCTCGAGGAGGGACATCTCGAGGCTCTGCGTCCCGCTCCTTCCGATGCAATCATGCCGTTTCACCTGCGCGAAGCTGTCGGACGCACTCTTGGCAGCGGAAAGTCAGAGGGAGAGTATCTCAAGTGGACCGATCTCGCCTGAAGGTCCTGTACATTTCGCGGGGCTATACTACCCACGATCACCGTTTTCTAAAGTCCTTTGTCGGTGCCGGATGGGCTCCCATTCATCTGCCTCTCCTCGAGGAAAAGCTGGATGTACGCCCGCTCCCCGAGGGTGTGCGGACAGCGACCTGGACGACCCACCGCGCCAAGGCGGGCGCGCCGGTGGTCTGGAGAAGCCGCCGAAACAGACTGATCGAGCTCCTTTCCGACTTGCGCCCGGATGTTATCATCGGAGGTCCCGTACAATCCGGAGCGTTCGTCGCCGCCCTTGCCAGGGCAAAGCCGCTGGTGACTGTCTCCTGGGGAACCGACCTTCTTGTGGACGCAGGCGTGTCCCCGCGCTCCCGCTTCATCACGCGCTACACACTCGATAATTCCGCAGCAGTGTTCGGTGATTGTCGTGCCGTGCGTGACGCGGTGCACCGGTACTCTTCGCTGACCGACGACCGAATCGTCACGTTCCCCTGGGGAATCGATCTTACACGCTTCAGCCCGTGCCCCCCTGCGCTGACGATCCGCGCCGAGCTTGGCTGGGCCGGGAATGAAGTCTTGATCTCCACTCGCAGCTGGGAGCCGGTGTATGCGGTGGATGTGCTCGTCCGGGCTTTTGCTCTGGTGCGCGAGCGGCATCCGAGCGCGCGGCTCATCCTCCTCGGCGACGGCTCGCTGGAACGCAAAATTCGGCAGCTCATCAGCGATCTCGGGCTACAGGCATTTATCCATGCGCCCGGTCGGGCGCCCTACGAATCGTTACCCGACTATTTCCGGTCCGCCGACGCTTATGTGAGCGCTGCAGTCAGCGATGGCACGTCCATGTCGCTTCTCGAGGCAATGGCGTGTGGACTTCCAGTAGTTGTAAGCAATAGTTTTGGAAACCTGGAATGGGTTCGCGAAGGCGTGAACGGAGCTCTGGCGCTTCCGGGCGACATCGAATCCCTCTCCGCCGCAATGTTGCGGGTGATCTCGCACCCTGACGAGGCCGCTCGCATGCGCGGGGCCAACATCTCGACTGCTCAGCGACATGCGAATTGGGATGCGAATTTTCCAGGCCTCGTGAAGCTCGTCGAGAGACTGGCCAGGCTGGCGGACTCCGACGCGTGGTAGTAGTTGCACGCCGCTGAGCGTCTCTTACGGCGCTGTCATTTCGTACAGATGAGCAGCGACCGTGTTTCGGGGTGCGACGGTAGGACCTCGACGGCGCTGAAGTGGGCCCCGAGCGAAGCGATGAAATTATCTCGCGTGTACCACTCGAACGATTCACGGGCAGCGTTCCAGGCAGGAAAGAAACCCGGATCGCTCGTGATCATCTGGTCGTCCATGTCCACGAACTCCACGCAGAGATTCTTTGTCGCGAGGTGGCCGAGTATCGCGGCGATGGCGTCGAAGGTCAGGGCCTGACCCAGCGCGAGATGGTGAACGATCGCGAGGGCAAGAACCATCTCGCATTGGAGCCGCTCATCAGAAGGCGCGACGAGTGGCCCACCTTCACCAATCAGCGACGCCGATGGCTCATCCTCGAACGTCTTGGGATAGAGCGGCGGCAGCGGTGCGGTGAGATTGACGACCAGCGGCAGGATGTCGAGCCGCTCGCGGCGAGCGTCGCCGAACAGACGATCGATCGAGGCCTCGTCGAGGTCCACCGCGACGACCGAGCTGCCGAGCTTGGCCGCGAGCTTTGAAAACCATCCTGTGTTGCTGCCGAAGTCGAGGACAGTTCGCGGCTTGAATCGCGTGAGCGTCTCGTGCACGCCGCGCTGCTTGTTCGTCCAGTTGGTACTCACACTCGGGTCGAACGCTTCGTTCTTGTCCTCGTAGTAGCTGCTGTACGCGCTGCCCCCCAGGGAGGCCATTCTCGATTCGATGATCTGTCGCAGGCGGTGGAAGAAGCGCGGCTTCTGCGCACCCCTCTCAAGAAGGGTGACAACCAGCCATCGCGCCTCGAGCTCGTACATCACTCGGCGCGCGAACGATCCGTCAAACGCCTCTCGCCGCGTGATCACCGACTCCGATTCGTACGCATTGAGCGTAGTCTCATAGAGGCGACGTCTCGCCTGCGTGTGCAGGCCGCGGTGCATCAGGATCAGCGGAAGCCCGAAGTATGGCTCGAACATCAAACGACACATCTCGTAGACCGCTTTCGACGTGGCATCCCACAGGCCGCCGATCCACTGGGGAGACTGCCCCGACTGTAGATAGGGCTGCTTCGGCAGATCGGAGATCGGAATGATGGACGTAAAGTCCACGAACACCGGACGAGTCGCAGAGAACAAGATGTTGCTCGGATGCCAGTCCTTGATGGTAAGGCCATGCTCCTCGAGCCGCTCGTAGAGCGCGACGTGGAGGAGCGCCGCCTCCTTGAACATCGTGGCCGACCATTCGTGCGGATAAGTGACGAATGGAATTCGCTGGTGCTCGAGCACCATCTCGTATGCGAGCTCCGGGTGCGGATTCTCCGCCAGCTCGCGGGTAGTAACGATCCCATGACGAAAGAGATCGTGCTCCTCGCAAACCCTGAGCACGTGACGCACGGTATCTGCGTGGCTGCTGTAGATGCCGCGAAGAACGCGACCGGCGCTGATAAACGGCTCGCCGGCATTGTCGAATCCAACGAGGCGCGTCACCTTCGCCGATTCTTCCTTACTGAGCATCTACAGGATAAGATACGAGCTTAAGTGAAGTTATTCACCAACGCATCAGTATTTCCGCCACCTGCGGCACGTCCGCCCAGCCAACCGATGGAAGAACCGCCCACGCCACTCAAACGACTCGACCGGTACGCAAGGATCGCTGCGCACCGCGTCATCCTGAAGGCGCCTCCCGCAGTCCAGGCTGTGTTCAGTCACACAGAAGAGCATCGACGCCGAAAGATGTCGAAGCTCTACGAGAGAGGACGGCCGATCGACCCGTCGGCGGGGACGCTTCTCTTCTGGGTTCCAGGTGGCATGCCACTGCTGCTTCACGTCGAAACCTCGATTGCGGCCGCGATGAAGCTCCGGGGCTACAACGTCCACGCCATCATCTGCAACGCCCCTTACCGCGCCTGCGCCGCGCGCGTCGTCAACGACAACCTTCCGCTCGAAAACTGGAAAGACGTCTGTCCCCGCTGCGTAGCGAAGACCAGCTCGGTTCTGGAGACGATGGGGATCGGTTACTCGTACATTGGCGACTTCATCAGCGAGGAGGAGCGCGAGGCTCTGTGGGAGAGCACTGCGGATGTCACATGGGATACGCTGGATAATCTGCGATGGGAAGGGATGGGCGTAGGGAAGTACGTGCGATCGGCGGTGATTCGTTTTCTTCAAGGCGCATCCGTCGAGGGACACGACGCAGTAATCCGCGAGTATGCCTACAGTGCAATGGTGGGAGCGTGTGCCGCCAACCGGGCGATAACAAAATTCAACCCGTGGCGCGTCTTCATGTCGCACGGTGTCTACACCGACTGGGGTCCCGCCCTCCATGCCGCCCTCGCTCACGGCGTACCCGTTACCGCATGGAAGTCCTCGTACCTCTCGTCGCACTTCTACCTGCGCCACGTTGAGGATCCGACACGCATGGACTTCAACAAGCTCACTCCCGAAGTATGGAACGAGGTGCGGAGCAGAGAGCTGACCCCCCGGCAGAAGGCGAGGCTGGACAAGTTCTTCGAGGACAGGTACCAGCGGCGGATCAGCTTCGACATGAAGCAGCCGAAGCATTACAGGAATGACGTCAGCGATCTGCGGGCACGATACGCTCCCGGAGAGAAACCGGTGTGGGCCGTGCTCGCTCACCTCAACTGGGACAGCGTCGCCGACTACTCGCCGATGGCCTATCCCTCGTTCGACGACTGGATGCTGGACACTATCAGGACTGCCATTGCGACGCCCGAAGTGCAGTGGCTGATCAAGATCCACCCGGTTGAAGCCGTGAGCAATCCGGAGAACGGGGTGGAGCGGCTGATCGAGATGAATTTTCCCAACCTTCCCGATCACGTTCGCGTCGTTCCGGCGCAGGAAGATGTAAGCCCGGCCAACCTTTTCGAGCTCATCGACGGAGGGGTAACTGTGTACGGTACCGCCGGTCTGGAGCTCGCACTCCGAGGCAAGCCAGTCATTCTCGGGGGAGAAGCCCATTACGGGGGGAAGGGCTTCACGCATGACGGACTCACACCAGAGACCTATCGGGTTCTTCTGCTCTCTACGTCGAAGCTTCGCCCTCTGACGGACGATCAGCGCTCGCTCGTGAGGCGATATGCGTACGCGCATTTCATCAGGCGGCAGGTGCCACTCGAAATAGTGCGCGATCCGCACTCAAAATGGTGGTCGCTGCAGCATCAGCGGCGGGAGCTGCTGCTTCCCGGCAACGACCCGTTCCTCGACTTCGTTTGCGACCGGCTTCTGGACGGACATGACTTCACGATGGGCGAGTCACTGGTGGCGCTCTCCGGACGCGAGGTCCCTCCGCTCTGACCAGCGGCTGACGAGCAAAGCAGGCCGTCTCGGCCTGCTACGCCCGCCCAGGCAGCACTATATTGTGGCCCATGTTCACAGTCGCACGCCGATGACCGTCTCCTATGACGACGTTGAGAAGTTCATCCGCGAAGAAGTGGCGTCTTTCAGCGGCCAGAAAATAGAGAACGTCGCGGCTGACACTGTGCTGCTCGGAGCCGGCAGGGTGGTCGATTCAGCCGATCTCGTCATGCTTCTCCTCGCAGCTGAGGATTTCTCCAGGGAAAAGCTGGGGGCTTCCTTCGATTGGACGAGTGACAGCGCGATGTCTGAAGCGCGAAGCGTCCTTCGGAATGTCGGCTCCCTCGCGAAACACCTTGTCGCACTCCAGACCGGCTGACGCTCCCTAGTGGACACGGTCATCGTCACTGGCGCGTCCCGTGGGCTGGGACGCTTCTGCGCGGATCGGCTCCACGAAGGCGGATACAAGGTAATCGGTATCGGAAGAAATCCCGGCTCCCCGGCGGGTTTCGAGATGCGACAGGCCGACGTTGCGGACCAGCCCTCCGTCCGTAAGGCACTCGACGATCTCCGCGGAGACTCCGCCGTTTACGCTCTGATCAATGCTGCCGGAATTGCTTCGATGAATCTCGTCATTACGACTCCTCCGGAGACCGTTCGGCGAATCATAGAAACGAATCTCATGGGAACGATTTTCTGCTGCCAGCAGGTAGCGCCGGCACTCATCAGGCGGGGGAACGGACGCATAATTAATTTTTCGACTCTGGGCGTACCGCTCGCGATCAAGGGCGAGGCCATCTACATCGCCTCGAAGGCGGGTGTCGAAGGATTCTCGCGCACATTCGCGCGCGAAATGGCGCCGCACGGTGTCACTGTGAATACGATCGCGCCTGGGCCGATAGATACGGCCCTGCTGGAAAAGGTCCCCCGGGAAAATGTGGAGGCCGTCGTGAGGCAGCAGATCATCCCCCGACAGGCCGAGCCGGTGGACGTCTGGAATATTGTTTCACTGCTGCTATCTCCCGAGAGCTCGATGATCAGCGGCGAAACGATTCACGTCGGCGGCGCCTGAGTGCGCATCCTCGAGGAGCTCGGCAGGCGCAACGCTGGAAACCGCGAGCCCTTCCTGATCGCTCCAACAGGGTCTCTCACTTTCGCCGAGGTGAATTCGGCCGGACTCGCGGCCAGGGCTGATTTGTCCAGAGTTCAGCGCGGGGACGTCATTGCCCTGATAGGGGATTTCGACGGACCGACGATCGCAGCCCTGCTCAGCCTGCTCGACGCGGGCGCGATAGTGATGCCCCTTACCGAAGGGACAGTGGCGGACCACGACTATTTCTTCGAGGCAGGGCGTGCACAGTGGGTTTTAAAGGACGGAGAGCTGTCGCGCAGAAACGGCGCTCCGGACGTGCATCCGCTGATAGAAGACCTGCGGGCAAGGGGCCATCCAGGAATTGTCTTCTTCTCCTCCGGCACTACCGGGCGTCCCAAAGCAATCCTCCACGACTTCAACAATTTTCTGGCTCGTTACGCTGATCCCCGGCCGCCGCTCAGGGCACTCAACTTTCTGCTGTTCGATCATGCCGGTGGCATCAACACCATGCTTCACACGTTGTTCAATCGCGGCGTCGTGGTGGTTCCATCGGAGCGCACTCCCGAGGCACTGGCGGCTGATCTTGTGGCGCAGCGTGTCGAGCTCCTTCCGACCACACCAACGTTTCTCAGAATGATGCTGATGGCAGGTATTTTCGAGTCGATGTCGTTTCCGGACCTGCGATTGATCAGCTACGGTACCGAGTCGATGGATGATGGGACACTGCGCCGGCTCTGCGCCATGTTGCCGACGGTCGATTTCCGCCAGACCTACGGGCTCTCGGAGCTTGGCGTATTGAAAGTTCGGTCAAGAGCGCGGGACAGTCTGTGGATGCAGATCGGAGGGGAGGGAATCGAGACGCGGATGACCGGCGGCGTGCTCCATATTCGCTCGGAGAACCGGATGCTGGGATACCTCAACGCGCCCTCACCTTTCGTCGATGGCTGGTACGACACCGGCGACATTGTAGAGCAGGACGGCGACTACATCCGGATCGCCGGTCGGGCTAAGGAGATTCTCAACGTCGGCGGACTGAAGATTCTTCCTGGAGAGGTAGAGCGCGTTGCGCTGCTCATCCCCGACGTGCTCCGGGCAAAGGCGTATGGAGTTCCGAATCCGATAACCGGACAGCATATAGAGCTGATCTGCGAGCCGCGGCCGGGTGCCTCGCTCGACAAGCGGGCAATCATGGCGCACTTCAGGTCGCATTTTCAGAAGCAGCTGTGCCCCCACCGTGTGATAATTGGTGAGGTGCCCGTGAGTCACAGGTTCAAGCAGAAGTGAGCCCAGCGCACGCGGGGCGCATACGGGATTTCATTCGAGCGGTCGGAACGGGCCCGGTCTTCGTACACTCCGATGCCTTTCGCGTTGCGCAGCTTGTCTCGCGCACGCGCGACCGGGAGAGTTACCTAGATGCCCATCTCGCGCTACTCGTCGACGCCGCTGCTGGCAGGCCGTTGTGGACGCCCGCATTCAACTACGATTTTCCGCGCACGGCAGTCTTCGACATCCGCGAGACTCCGGCTCAGCTGGGGCCGCTTCCGGAGCGCTTTCGCTTGTTCCGGTCTGCATGGCGTACCGCTGTCCCGATTTTTTCAGTGGCGGGAACCGGACCCGAGCCATTGATCGCGTGGGGCCCGGACACTGATCCATTCGGGGGAGACTCCATTTTCGCCCGGCTCGTTGCGGAGGACGGAGTAATTCTTTACTACGGCGACACATTTCATTACAACACAATCGTCCACTACGCCGAGCGTTCTTTCGGGCCTGCATATCGGTACGACAAGGTCTTCCCCGGGCGTGTCACTCGCGCCGATGGGACCGCGTCGGACGGAACCCTGGTTTACCATGTGCGGCCGCTGGACAAGCGAGTCGAGTACGACTGGCCCGGAATCCTGTCGCGTGCCCTCGCTGCAGGCGCCTGTGTCCGGTCTGCGGAGCATCCGCAGATTTTCGCGGCAGGGGCAGGCACACTCGTTCGGTTCCTCGTTGAGGAGATGAAGGATGAGCCTCTGGGTCTCCTCGACGACGAGACGCGCGCGTGGGTCGGGCCGGCGCTCGAGAAGCTTGGCCGCCGCTTCGTCATCGAGGATTTCGAGAGCGTCCCGGCCGGACACACGTTATGATGCGCTCGCTCCATCGGCGGAAGACGATTTGCCGCAAGCTTCCTAGCACCACCACGG
>JALYJX010000009.1:12137-24215 GCA_030775065.1 Gemmatimonadota bacterium
ATGCATGGGTGGGCAACCGAGCTCTTCCCCATCTGTCGAAGCATCACCGGCAACGGCGTGCGCCAGACGCTTGCCTTTCTCTCGGGGCTGATGCCCGGGCTCACGACGTACGAGGTGCCGAGTGGGACGCAGGCATTCGACTGGACCGTGCCGGACGAGTGGAACGTTCGGGCCGCCTATATCGAGGACGAAAGCGGCCGGCGCATCGTGGATTTTGCGCGTAACAATCTGCATCTCGTCGGCTATTCCGAGCCGGCCGATCGCTTCCTCACGCTCGAGGAGCTCCAGCCGCACCTCCATTCACTGCCCGGGCAGCCGTACGCAATTCCGTACGTCACCTCCTACTATGAGCGGCGCTGGGGGTTCTGCCTCGCGCACGGACAGCGCGACCAGCTTCAGCCGGGCCGCTATCATGCCGTTGTTGACGCTACGCTCGAGCCGGGCTCGCTCACTTACGGCGAGCTGATTCTCCCGGGAAGGGAGGCGAAGGAGATTCTCCTCTCCACTTACGTCTGTCATCCGTCGCTGGCGAACAACGAGCTGTCGGGTCCGGTTGTGACGACGGCGCTCGCTCGCTGGCTGGCGGCGAAAAGCGACCGGCGGTTTACGTATCGGATACTCTTCATTCCCGAGACCATCGGGTCAATCGTCTATCTCAGCAAACATCTCGACGAGATGAAGCGCAACACGATCGCCGGATTCATCGTCACGTGCGTCGGCGACGATCGTGCCTGGTCGCTTCTCCATTCCCGCGCCGGCGACACACTGGCTGACCGCGCTGCTCGCGTCGTGATGAAGCATCACGCGCCCGACTACGTCGAGTATTCCTATCTCGATCGCGGGAGCGACGAGCGGCAGTACTGCAGCCCGGGCGTGGACCTCCCTGTGGTGTCCATCATGCGGACACGCTACAACAGTTATCCGGAGTATCACACTTCCCTCGACGATCTGGCACTGATTACTCCGTCCGGACTTGAGGGAGGCTACGACGCGATCCGGAAATGCATCGACCTGCTGGAGCACAATTACGTCTACAAGGGGACGACGCCGTGCGAGCCCCAGCTGGGAAAGCGCGGTCTGTATCCGACGCTCAGCACGCCTGGCGGCGGCTACTCGGTGCGAGCAATGACCAATGTCCTCGCGTACTCGGACGGAGCCCGTGACGTTGTGGATGTCGCGCAGAAAATTGGCTTGAGTCCGGCCGAAACGGTCTCGATCTCGGAGCAGCTCGCCGCGAAGGGCCTGCTCTCACGCATCTGATAGCGTCGTGATCAACGGCAAGCGAGTCATGGTCGTGCTCCCTGCCTACAACGCAGGGAGGACGATCGAGCGCACGATCGCCGAAATACCGACCGGGATCGTTGACGATCTCCTGCTCGTTGACGACGCCTCCGGCGACGACACGGTCGAAATCGCGAAGCGCCTTGGAATTCCGTGCGTCGTACATACGGAGAACCGCGGCTACGGCGGCAATCAGAAGACCTGCTACGCCGAAGCGCTGGTGCGCGGAGCAGACATCGTCGTCATGCTCCATCCCGACTATCAGTATTCGCCGAAGCTCATCGGTGCGATGGCGTGGCTCGCCGCATCCGACGAATTCGACGTAATCCTCGGCTCCCGCATCCTCGGTCGCGGTGCGATCGAGGGCGGGATGCCCCGCTACAAGTATTACTTTAACCGCATCCTCACTGCGGTTGAGAACGTCATGCTCGGCATCAAGCTCTCCGAGTACCACACGGGCTATCGCACGTTCACGCGAGAGGTCATCGAAACCCTTCCGCTCGGAGAATGCTCCGACGACTTCGTCTTCGACAATCAGATGCTGGCGCAGACGGCGTGGTTCGGGTTTCGCATCGGGGAGATCTCATGTCCGACGCGATACTTTCCCGAGGCGTCGTCGATAAACTTCCGGCGCTCTGTCGTCTACGGCCTCGGAGTCCTGCTGACGTCAGCGCGTTTTCGCCTGCACCGGATGGGTCTTCGCCGCGATCCGCTGTTCGACCCCAACGGTGCAAAGCTGCGGCAAGCAATCCCTTGATGGCAACTGGGCAACAGGAGCCGGTCACCTGGTACCGGGCGCCGGCTGCCGATACTATGTTGCCGAGTCGATGCCCTATTGCGTACCGAACCGGGTGTTCATGCCCAGCGAGCCTTACCCCGGGGAGCAAGCATCTCGACGCGAAAGCCCTTGAAGACTGAAGCAGCGCACGACTCGGAGCCGGCGGAGTCCGCCTGGGCTGGCGCCGAAGCCTTGTGGATCGCGTCGCTCGCTCTTCTCATCATCCTTCCCGGATATCAGTTCGGTCCCGCGATAATTCGTTTTTTTGGCAGGGGAGGGCGGACAGAGACCGTCGAGTGGCTCGTCTACCTCTTGGTACTGCCGGGCCTGCCGATCGCGGCCTTCATCGTCGCGCGCGTCGTTCCACGCGTGTCCGCTCGGCTGGAAGCGGTCGTCAAGGCAGGCGTGCTTCTCATCCTTGCCGCCGAAGCGGTCGTCTACCTCGCCAGATCGCAGTGGAGAGCAATCGGAGCGGCCGTCGCACTCTCTATCATCACCGTCGCGTTCGTGGCCCGCGTTGATGACCGGACTGATTCTCAATCAGCGACGCGTCCGAACATCCTGAGCTGGGTCGTGCCGGTGCTGGTCGGGACAGCTGCGTGGATGAGCGCCGGCACACTTGTCTCGTGGTCCAATGCTACGGAGTGGTTTCTCGCGAGCGCAGGACGCTTTGTGGTATTCCTGGTTACGCTTGCAATTTCGATTCTCGCCATGCGAGCGACTTTTCGCTCGTCCGCGGGGCCGAGTGTGAGGAGCGCGGCAGCAAAGATTCTCATTTTTCTCGGGGGCGGGATACTCCTCGCTCTGAGCTTTCGCACCAATCCGGTTTTAGAGCTCTATCACTGGGAGGCTTATGTCGGGCCGATGCAGGAGCTCCGCCAAGGCGGCTGGCTTCTTTGGGATGCGCCGGCGCAGTACGGCGTACTCAGCATCCTCATCCCAACATTATTCCCTGGGAATGCGTGGCAGTCATTTTACCTGTTTCAGGCACTCTGTAATGCCGTCGTTGCGCTCCTCATGTTCTGGGCACTCGCAGGCACACGATGGTCCGCTTCGCGAATAATCCTCGCGACCGGTCTCACCGCAACGACGCTTTTCTTCCGGCCGAGAAGCGCGACACTCTTGCTCGCTGGTCAGATGACACCGTCAGGTGGACCTGTGCGGTTCATGTGGCCGTTCGTCATTCTCGCCTTCCTCTTCAGTTATTACAGCAAGTCGGCGAAGCGAGAGGTGCTGGACGATAGAGCAGATTGGTCATTCGAGCTCCGGGGTCATCTCGTCTGGCTGGCATCGGTTTGCTGGTCAGTCGAGGCAGCGATCTACTGCTCAGCGGTCTGGTTTCCGGCGTATGTGCTCTACCTGATGCGGCGAGCATCGCATGCACAGCGCAGTGGCAGGAGCCGGAGTGAGGCAGCGGGCCTGGTGCTGCGGTCAGTCGCCGTGCCGGTCGGGGCGCTGGTGTTGAGCGTCGGCGGGTTCTCTTTGTTCTACCGGGTAACGCTCGGTTATTTGCCGGACTGGATGGCCTACTTCGAGTACGCTCTGTTGTACAGCGGCGGCTTTCGCTCCCTGCCGATCGATCCCTCGGGATCGGTGTGGTTTCTTCTGATCATCTTTCTCTCCATCTCGACCGCGGCCGTATTCTATCTTTTCAGGGATCCGGTGCATCCCCGAGTGATGGTGCTGGCGGGCGCGTGGGGCGGAGTGTGGGCAATCAGCAGCTACTTCGTTTCCCGGAGCCACGCCGCGAATTTGCTGAGCATCGCCACGTTCCTCGTTTTTGCAGCGGCGATAACCCTTCGGGTAATCGCAGATCAGCCTCCGGAGTTGTGGCATGGACTGATCCGCGTCGCGTTTGTTCCCATGTTCGTCGCGCCTGTGGTGCTGACGGTTGCCCATCCTGCGTTTGGGAGTGAGATCACGAAGCCCCAGCTGTCCTACGGCTCCTTCACGGAGCAGATTCCCTTGATGGAGCCGTCGCTGAATCAGCTGTTGATCGAGGCAGGGGCGAAGCCGACTGACGCCGTCGTTCGAATCGGCGACGGCCGGCTGATGCTTCCAGCGTGGCGGCCGCGCGACTCGACGGGAACGAAAGTCGTCAGCCCCTATTCCTGGCTGCCGAAACAGTACGAGATTATCGGCACTTTGCCGCCCGATCGGCGACGGAAATACATCGATCGCATAGCCCGGCACCTTCGCTTGAGCGGCTGGCTCATTCACAGTAAGGCCGGCGGTATTCCGGATTTCGACAAACAGCTCTCTGACATCCAGAGAACGCACGTCGAGACCAGGCGATTCGAGAACAAGGATTGGATCGTCTCATGGTACGAGATCAAACAATGATGGCCGACTCCGAACGACCTCTGCTTTCGCTGGTGGTGCCGTTCTACAACGAGGAGCTCGTCATCGACGAGTTCCACGCACGCATCGTCCCGGTTCTCGAGGGAACCAAGGAATCGTTCGAGGTGATTTGCGTGAATGACGGCAGCCGGGACAAGACGGCGGTGATGCTCGACGCGCTCGCGGCGAGCGATCCGAGATTCAAAGCCGCGCATTTCTCACGCAATTTCGGCCACCAGGCCGCGGTGACCGCGGGAGTTCATCTGGCGAGTGGAAAATGCGCGATCATCATCGACGCGGATCTGCAGGATCCCCCGGAGCTGATCGACGCGCTCCTCGCGAAATGGCGAGAAGGCTTCGACATCGTGTACGCGCAACGACGGGCGCGGGCCGGTGAAGGACGGATGAAGCGGGGGACCGCTTTTTTGTTCTATCGGATTCTGGGAAGGATTACTGAAGCCGAGATTCCGGTGGATACAGGGGATTTCTGCCTGCTCGACAGGAAAGTCATCGACGTGATGAACGCCATGCCCGAGCACAACCGATATCTTCGCGGACTCCGCGCCTGGGTTGGCTTTCGGCAGGCGGCGGTGGAGTTCGACCGCCGAGAGCGTTACGCGGGCGAATCGAAGTATCGTCTCCGGCGAATGGTTCGCCTCGCGTTGGACGGCGTCTTTTCCCTTTCCTGGGCGCCCCTTCGAATGGCGATATGGCTGGGATTGTTCTCGGCAGCGACGAGCCTGCTCCTGGCGGTAGTGCTGCTCGTCGAGAAGATCGCAGGGACGTACGAAGGCGCGGGCTGGGCGTCGATGGTCGTCATTGTCCTCTTTCTTGGCGGAGTGCAGCTCGTCTGCATCGGAGCGGTCGGCGAGTACATCGGACTCATCTACGACGAGGTAAAGCAGCGTCCGCTCTATATCATCGCGCGCACGAGCGGGCTTTAGCCGGCTAGCGCCGACGTAATCCTTTTCGACTCAGCGGCCAAGCTTGTACGCGTCCCGGATTCTTTGAAGATCCCAAGCGAACGGCGTGCTCATGACCAAACCGGAGTGACGAAGGACTCACAGCCGTCGATAACGCGGGCGACGCCGCGCGACTATGACACCGTTGTCGTATTCTGTGGACTCCAGTCGATTGGACTCGCCGCGGTGTATTGGGCGATGCGGATCGGGTTCGACAATCCACTGGCGCCGGTTGCGAAGGCAGTTGCCCTCGCGCTTCTCATATTCACCTTTCCGGCTATCGCGAGCCGGATTCTCTCGCGAATCGCCAAGAGCGATCGCGCGATGGAGTGGTGGCGGTCGTATCCATTTCTCTGGCTCTCTGGCATGGCCCTCACTGCCGCGCTCGGCCGCCTCGTACAGCCGACCGGCCTCAATGTCTTTCCAATCCTCGGGATCACCGGCGTCGCGGCATTCAGTGTCATTTTTATCCGGTGGCTGCGGCGCGCTTCCATTGGGAGAGCAGCCGCAATCGTCGTTGGTTGTGGCGCCTTTTCCGTATGGGCCGCCGGGGTTGTGTGGGGGCTCAATTACAAGAACCCGCTCTTCTACGAGAATTTCATTCTCACGGGGAACGTTCACCACGACAGCCTGCACATCACGAGTTTCGCCAACATGGTGCGGACGTATCACGTGGCGAGCATCGGCATCGACGGACTTGTTCCTGTTCCGTATCACTGGGGTACGATGTGGCTCTTCGCCCAGTGGTCGAATCTGACCGGGGCCGACCTCCTCGATTTCTACCAGCTGGGATATCCGGTTACCATGATCCCCTTCTTTTTCGGGGGAATGCTTGCGTTCGCAGTGGCCATGCGGAACCGCAGGAAATCGCCCGAGGCAGGGGAAAATCTGACGGACGACTTCCGCTTCTGGTTCGTCTTTCTCGCCGCCTGCATGGGGATCATGCCGATATCCGGGCTCGATGCGATGGGAGTTTGGACTTCAAATTTGCTCATCTCCGAGTCGTACACCGTTGCCGTGCCGTGTTCGCTGCTGCTGCTTGCAACTGTGGTCGTCTTCTACGACGGTCTCTCGACTCGCGCGCCCGGAGACGCGGGGCGAGCCCGGTCGATCACTGACTCCCTGTTTGTCATCGTGGGAATTCCTCTCGGGATCGCGCTGCTCGGCTACCTCAAGATCTCGTCCATGGCCCTGGCATTCGGGCTGGCGGTTTATGCTCTCTTTCGTCTTCGCCTGTATCGCCGTCCGCTGTACGTGATATCGGGCGTGCTCACGACAATCGTCTTTGCCTGGACATACACCCGGGTCTCGCTGCCCGCGCACCGCGAAGGCCTGGCAGCATTCGACTTTCTCTGGGGTTTCGTTCGACCCGCGTGGTGGCCGTTCTTCATCGTCGTCCATCTCTTCTGGTCGTGGCTGTACATTTTCGTCCGCCTGAGATCGGAAGGTATTGGAACTCTCGCCGACCTCCGGGACGCAGCCTCGGAGAAGCGGATCCTCGACGTTGAGGTCGTGGCACTCATCGCGCTGCTCGGAATCGCACCGGGTTTCGTCATTCACATCGACGGAGGCTCGGCCTTCTACTTCTCCGACGTGCAGCGGTGGCTCGCAGTCGGGTTTATTCTCTCGCGAACTCCAGAGCTCTTCGCGGCTGCTCTCGGCGAGACCAAGCCAGCCGCGGCCAAACGTCGGCGCAAGCTAATGTCGAGGCTCGACGCGATCAGCGTCCGCGCAGTGGTCATTGCATTTCTACTCCTGCCGGTGCTGGGATCGATGATCTCCAACAGTGCGGTGTGGCCAATCAGGATGGCCCGAGCCAACGCCGAAACGAGACACGCGCTCTATCCCGCTTCCATCGCCGCGGGAATTCCATTGGGCCTCCACGGTCTGCCGCGACTCGCTGATCGCGCACTGCTCGACGAAGGACTGAGGCGATCGCCCAACTTCGTCGTCGCCGACACGCTGCGGGGACTGTCCGCCATGCCCGATTCCGCGCAGAGCCGGACTGCGTTGTTCATTCCGCAGGACCAGACCGTGTACTGGAAGAGCCTGACTCGACGCGGGGCATGCACGTTCCAGTCGTTCGTGGCGCCGGCGCTCAGCTCGCTGGCGATGATCGACGGGATGCCGGCCTTCGGCTGCCCCCTCATCCCCTACTATGGAATCGGCTCTTTCACCCCCCGCAGTCGCTCGCAGCTTCCCGAAGACTCGGAGCCGGCGGCGCTTTGCCGCCGCGCCGCGGCGTGGAGGATCGATCGCGTGATCATGTTGAGGTTCGAAGCTTCACAAGCCATCAGCACGACGATCGAATGTCTGCCCGCGTCCAGGCGATGACCAGGAGCGCATCAAGCGACCTCGATCACGATCGGGACGATCGTGCGACGATCGCCGTGTTCGCGACAGTTATGTCGACAACCATCGCAGCGCTGTACTACGTGGGCAGGTGGGGATTCGCCAATCCGCTCCGTCCAATTCTCGCGACGCTCGGATTGTCGCTGTTTATCGCGGTTACCCCCTTCATCGTCTGGCGACTAATGACACGAAGCCACTACGCCGAGCCGGAGCCGTGGTGGCGGACGCAGCCGACGCTGACTCTCGCGGCGCTCGGGCTCGCGGCTCTCGCGGGAATGGCCGTGCCGGCCACGGGATGGAACGCAGCAGCCGTACTGGGTGCCGTGGGCTTAGTGTCGGCGGCGGTCGCGACGGCGATCTGGATGAAACGCGGAGGGATATGGAGAAACCTCGTTTTTCTGACAGGCGCGAGCGTTTTCGCGATGTGGGCATGTGGCGTCGCGTGGAGCACCCGTTACAAGTCGCCCGTTTTCTGGGAAACCCTCGAGTACAAGGCCGACGTCCACCATGATCCCTTGTACTACGTCAGCATGGCGAACAACATGCGGACGTACTCGGTGCCGAGCACAGGCCTCGACGGAGTTCCGTACACCCCATACCACTACGGCTCGGCATGGCTCAATTCGCAATTGGCGTATCTCGCCGACATCGACGTGCTGTCGTTCTATAGCCTCGGCCCGTCTGTAATTGCGATACCGCTTTTTTTTTCGGCGATTCTGCTGCTCGTCGTCGAGGTGCGCAAAAGCTTCCAGTCCGCCGTCGCACCTGAGGCACCACCGCTGAGGTCAAGTTACGTCTCCTGGCTTTTCCTTCTCGCCGCGACAGTCGGTGTGATTCCAAGCCCTGGCCTCGAGGCGATGGGAATCTGGAATCATCACGCGATGATCTCGGAATCCTACGTAATTGGCTTGCCGGTATTTCTTCTTGTCCTGGCGACGACTCTGGCATACTGGCGCCGAAATGTGAGTTCTCCTCGAGTTGGGGACATGATGTTCCTTCTTGTCTTCGCTCCGGTGATGATCGTTATCACCGGTTTCCTGAAAATCTCGCTCATGCTGCTTCTCATCTGCACGGGACTGGTTCTGCTCGGTCTCGGCCGGCTCTACCGCGACCGCTGGCTCGCGGCTTCCGCGGTGCTCTGTCTCGCCGCCTCTGGTTTGACGTACAAGCTCGTGTCGGTTCCCGCGCAGAATCAGGGGATCGTTCCCCTCCCGTATCTGCGCTTCCCGGGGGTCGCCACCGATTGGTGGCCGTACTTTATTCTGGTCCATCTCTTCTGGAGCTGGTTGTACATCTTTCTCCGGCTCCGTGAAGAGAATCTGAGAGACGTCGGGGCGATCAGACGTGCCGCGCTCGAAGGCCGAATTACGGACGTCGTGGTAATGGCGACCGTCGCCGTCGCGGGATTCCTTCCGGGCGAGCTGGTCCACATCGACGGTGGCTCCGCGATCTATTTCTTCGACGTTCAGCGTTGGCTGGCAATCGCGCTTCTCATGGCTGCAGCGCCCCGGTGGGTGGCTCAGCTGAGGTCGAATCGCGAACCTGCTTCCAAAAGGCGGCGGTCGCTCGGCAGCATCCGTCTGTCGCAGGTTTTGATCGCGGCACTAATACTTCCGCTTAGTATCACATTGATACTAAACCTTGTTCGTACTCCCGCGACTGCGTTCCGCGCAAACGTCGCACTGCGCCGAGCATTCTACGCCGAGGCCGGCGCGGCGGCTCCGGTGAGCGCTCGGTCGCTCGGCGATTCCAGGCTGCTCGCGGGTGGACTTCATCGCTCTCCTGGCTACGCCGTCATCTCCGCTCTTCGAGAACTCGATCGCATGCCGCTGGAGCTCAAGCAGCGGACACTTCTCTTCATCCCCCAGTCGTACCATGGGTTCTGGCGAATCTGGAAGGATGAGCGTGGCCGCTGTTCGTTCACGCCGATGATCGCTCCCGCAACTTCGGGACTGGCGCTGCTCGATGGAATGCCACCCGTTGACTGCGACCTGACGGACCAGTATGGCATGCTCCGCTATCATCGCCGAACGACGCCGCAAAGTTCAGCAGACACGACATCCGCCGCCCTTTGCACCAAAGCGCGCGTCAAGGGCTTCTCGAGAGTGGTGGTGCTGGAGGGCGCGTCGTCGGGAGGCGTAGCCGTGAGGCCGGTCGAGTGCCGCTTGCCGCGAGCGTAGTGGGTCGGTGATAGTCATACCGCTCGCTACGCTGGTCGCACTGATCCTCGGTCAGCGGACACCCGGTGGAAGCGTACGGAACGCGATTCTGCGCGGATCGGTAATCTGGGGACTCGCTCTGGTGTCGCTGACCGAGGTGCTGAGTGAGCTGACTCTCGTGACGAAGTGGGCCGTCGCCGCTGGATGGGCCATTGTCCTCGCTGTCGCTCTCATATGGATGCTGCGCCGGCAGAAGGCGATGACCCCGGCCACGGCTGCTGTGCGCCTGCGGCCGGGTGGTTTCGACGCCCTTTCTCTCACGCAGATAATCGCAATCGTCGGCGTCGCCGTCGTAACTCTGGCGCTCGCGCTGCTCGCCGCCCCAGCGACAGAAGATACGATGGTCTACCACCTCCCGCGCGTGATGCACTGGATTCAGGACAGGAGCGTCGCGTTTTATCCAACCCATATCGCGCGTCAGCTCTGGCCAAGTCCCGGCGGCGAGTACGTCGTGCTGCATGGGCAGCTTCTATCCGGCAGCGACCGGTCGGTGCCCGTGGTGCAGTGGATTGCCTTCCTTGGTGACATTGTTCTCGCGAGCCTGTTGGCGAGGGAGCTCGGAGCCGGGAGAAAAGGGCAGTTGTTCGCCGCATTTTTTTTCGCGCTTCTTCCCCCGGCGGTCGCGCAGGCGTCAGGTGCGCAGGTCGAGCTGATTGCGGCGTTCTGGTTCGGATGCGCTGTCGTGCTTGGCCTCCAGATGATGAAGGATAGAAGAGAGAGCAGGAGCTGGTGGTCGGCTTTCCTGCTCGGCGGGGCCATTGGGTTGTCGATACTGACCAAGACAACTGCATTCATTTTCCTGGCGCCCTTCGCCTTCTGGTATCTGGCCACCGTGATTCGTCGCGATCCGGGCCGCGCGACTACCAACTGCTTGGTGGCTGGACTCGTGGCGCTTGCGTTGAATGCACCGCACGCGGCGCGCAACCTCGCGACGTACGATTATCCACTCGGAAGACGCGGCGGAAACGGCCAGCTGAATTCGGCGTTCTTCCCGGCTGGCTTCGTCTCGAACGTAGTGCGGAACACATCGCTCCACTTCGGTACCAGATCGCCCCTCGTCAATGATGCGCTCTACAGGTCGGTCGTTCGGATCCACGGGCTTCTCGGCCTGAGTGCCGATGACCCGCGGACTACTTTTCCGGGAGTGCGCTATAAGCCCGTGCGGATGCAGTACGCGGAGCAGACCGCGGGCGCGCCGATTCATGTGCTGCTCATTGCGGCGTCGCTGCTCATTCTGATGTGGAAAGGATGGAGAAAAAACGCCGCCTCTCTCCTTCTTCTGCTCGCCGTCGTCACCGGATTTCTGCTGTTCAGTTTCTACCTGCGCTGGCAGCCTTGGCACTCCAGACTATGGGTGCCGCTGTTTGTAGTGGCGGCCGGCGCAGTTGGTGTCGCGTTCGAATCAGTCGCAGGTCGTGTCATTCGCGGAGCCATCACCGGGTCAATGATGTTGGGTGTCCTGCCTTCGCTTGTGCTCAATCCTCCACGGCCTCTGGTGTGGCGGCAGCCCATCTACGCAATTCCGAGGGAACGGCAATACTTTGGTGAGGACTACCGGCCGTACACGACATATCGCGACGCTGCAGACTATCTGGCGAGTGCGGGCTGTTACGATATCGGGCTCTGGATCAGCGGAGACGGCGCGGAGTATCAGTTTTGGGCGCTCTTGCAAAGGCGCGCTGCAGCTGTCGGCAGGCAGACGCAGATCCGGCATGTTCTTGTGCGCAACGAATCGAGTAAGCTGCTCGGAACACTTTCGAGGGACAATTTCCGCCCGTGCGCCGTGGCTTACATTTTCCCGCAGATCCCCCCAACGGCATTGCCAGTCCCCGCCGGATTCAATCTCGTGTGGGAGCGGGATTCGTTCAGAATATATTCCGCGTCGGCAGCCCCTCGGTAATCACTTCCGCTGCAGCGATCCACACTTTTTTGTCGGGTGGATTGTATCTTGTAGCCCATGATCGAGACCCTCAAAGTGGGCGACCAGCTGCTCGCGGTTATCGTCTCACGCAGCTTCGACAAGCCGGGAATCCATTTTTTCACTCCCAATGACCTGTCCCAGCAGCTGGCCTACATGCGGCATCCGGTTGGAAAAGTCATTGAGCCACACATTCACAATCCGGTGATCCGCAGCGTCCAGTATACG
>JALYJX010000010.1 GCA_030775065.1 Gemmatimonadota bacterium
GGTGTGTACCGCGACTGGTTCACCGATACTTCCGAGAAGTAGGATCCATCTTCTTCGGACCAGACGTCATCGCGTTTTACAATTTGGAAGGACGCTCTGCCCTATTTACGGAACAGGTATTCACGTCCTTCACCCGCATGCCGTCGGACTGCGGCTTCGCTCTCACGAAGCGCGCCTACCTCGCGGCCGGTGGGTACCGACGTGAATACCGCGCGGATGGAAGAGAACTGCTCGGCGAGGGTTGGCGACTCCGGCACCAGCTGGATCGTATCCACGCTGAGTCGATGTACGTTGCGCGTCCGTGGTATGAAACGAGTCCCCGACGCTTCATCGCGGACGGGCTACAAATGATCGCGGGAAATGCGTACAGCGAGAGGATGGTTGACCATCGGATCGACTTGTCGGACGCCCATGTTCCCGCCGCGGAAGAACTGGCGGATACCATCGACTTTACCGGACTCCGTCGATATGTGGTACGCAATTACATCCTTCAACCCTGTATTACGAGGCCGCAGCTAGTCCACCATAACCCCGACTTCTTCGTCGGATGCGCCGAGGCAATCGACGCGGAACTTTGCCAATTTGCATCGTCCTATCGAGCCGACAGCTCGGAAGCCATCGAAGAAGAATCACACAGACTCTTGACCAGATACGGTGATGCGATTCTGCAGGCTGTAGATAACCTGCGCTTGAAAGTCTAGAGAATCTGCAGGATGGGAAGGCCGCTCTGAAAGAGCGTCTTGTCCATTATGTGGCACTTGTTGCAGAACGAAGGTGCCCTTCTTCCGCGCAGCAGATGGCGCCGGAAATCCACAAACGGTGCGCTATTCCTGATCGACGCCCAATCCTCTTCGAGCAGATTGCCAAAGTTCATCACATTCGGAAATGGTTTCGCGCAGCACGGAACGACATAGCCATCCCAAGTGACGTAGATGGGTTCCCAGGGGAACATGCATTGGTAGCTACCGATCCTGAACACATTGACTTCCACGCCGAGAGCATTGCCATGCTCGACGGCAGCGGTGGAAAGCTCATTGAAGCGAGGGGTGCGAAACGGCAGGTAGTAGTCAGTCGGGAGCTCATTGCCCACGAGATTCATTGGCTTAAGTGACAAGCGTCGTATCTCAAGCTCCGCGGCGAGATCGACGAAACGAAGCATGGAGTCCATGTTTCCGTGAACTAGCACAACACAGAGAATGAACTCCATCCGTTCCGCAAGACGCGAGACAGCCTTGCGCACCCTGGCTTTGAGCTTCGCGAAATTCAGTGGGCCGCGTACCGCAGCGTATTCCTCCTGACTCGTTCCATCGATGGAGATGCACAGCGTGTTCACAGGTGTTTCGTGCAACTGCGCTACGATGCGGTCCGTAAGGAGGATCGTATTTGTCGTCAGATAGAGGTGTAAGTGACGCTGGTCCCGAACATATCTCACGATGTCGAAGAATTCGGGATGTGTTAGGCTTTCCCCAAGGCCAGTCAAATCGAGCACCTCCAGGCGCGGCGCAAATTGATCGAAAACGTGCTGGAAGTCGTGTTTGGACATTCGTCCGATACGGTAGTCGCTAGCGAAGGCCTTGTCGCGAGGACACGTTATGCACTGCAGTTGACACTCGTTCGTCAGCTCGATCATGATCGATCGAGGAAAGTCTCCGACGTATTCACTTTGTGGAGTAGTTAAATCGGTCATAGGTAGTGCTGATGAAGATCATCTCTGGAACGGATTGATGCATCTGCCATCTGAGACTCTGCTATCAAGGTTCTTTCCTGCTGATTACCGGCATAACCGTTTTGCATCTTACTGTCAGGCCGGCTTGGATACACTCGCCGAGTTGCTTCCCGGCGGGAATGCTCCTCGCGTCATCGGAAGGGAAGGAACGGCGCGCGATCGGGCATTGCTGGAAAAGTATGGGACGATCTCCGAGTGTGGATATCAGGATGACTTCCAGTTCATTCGGACGGTAGCGCGAGATCTTCTGGCCGGTGCCGTCAACTGGCGAGGTCCGGATACAATGTACAATCTAGGCGCACCGGTCAATGCGCCCGCCGCTGCCGCATATGCGCTGGCGCTCGATCTGAACGTGTACCTTATCAACGACGGCCTCGCCGGTAATGCGATTCTGGCGGAAGCGGCGGTCGCGAAGATCCTTGCTGGATTGGCCGGTATCGACCCGGCGAAAGCGCACGGCGTTTTCACGTTTGGCGGCACCGGAACCATTCTCTACGGTATGAAGATGGGCACCCGCAGACTGGCGCCCGAATCCGATCGCACCGGGTTGCCGGTCGGCATCAGCATCGCAATCACCGAGGATGCGCATTTTTCGCATCCCACCGCAGCTGACTGGCTCGGCGTGGGCACGAACAATCTCATTCTCGCCTCGCCTGGCGACGATCGGCGCACGAACGTGGACGATCTGGAAGTGAAGCTTCGGGCGGTGCTCGCGTCCGGCGGACACCTCGCGGCGATCATCGCCAACGGCGGAACTACATACGATCATACAGTCGACGACATTGAAAGAATTGCGTTGTTGCGTGACGATCTCGTGCGAGAGTACGAGTTGGAGTATGTGCCGCATCTCCATGTGGATTCCGTAATCGGCTGGGCATGGCTCACATTTCAGGGATATGACTTCGAGACGAATCCTATGCAGATCTCGCCGGATGTCCTCGAACGCATTCGCACGCAGCATGAGCGAATTGCCGCCGTGCAGTACGCGGATTCATGGGGCGTGGATTTTCACAAGGGGGTCGGAGGATGTCCGGTCGACTGCAGCTTCGTCATGGCACGGGACCGGCGGGACCTTGCCCGGCTGGCGAGGAACCGTAGTCCCCTCGGACAGATGCACCAGCTCGCGGCGGAATTCAGCGCTCACTCGCCGTGTGATTATACGCTCGAAACGTCGCGTGCAGGAGGAAAGGCACTAGCGGCCCTGACCTCGCTGCAAGGCCTCGGCTTGAACGGATATCGTTCTGTACTGGCAGGTCTCCTCGAGTCCACCGCGCGGCTCCGGAACTGCGTCAGCAGACGGCGCGACATGACGGTACTGAACAGCTATGCTCTCGGCTACCAGACGATGGTGCGTCTGTATCCTCCAGAGCATGTCGATGATCGTCGGCGGACCGAGGAGTTGAGGGGAGGGTCCGATGAAATCCGGCAATTCGTCGAAGCGGGGAACAAGTACATGAAGGCATTTTTTCGCTGGGACAACGAAACGAGAATGGAGAAGAATGGGGGCGGGATGATGTATTCATTCAGCAGCAAATTCGTCCGCGCCGCGAGCCTCGCGGACATCTCTGGCCTCAAGCTCTACCTCACGTCTCCTCGTACCACGCCCGACCATGCCGAGGCGGCGATAAAGCTGCTGGGAGAGCGCAAACAGACCTTTGATGCGACGCTCTGGCCATCGCCGAGACACCGATAGCGCAAACCGCAAGACCACGCGCGCGCAGCGGCCGCAGAGTGATGGTCCGGTTTCTTATAATCGGCAGCGGTGACGTGGTCAGATACGTCCACGTCCCGGCTCTCAAGTCCATTCCGCGAGCGGAGATCGTCGGCGTCGTCTCTTCGCGGGAGAAGCGGCTGACCGAGCCGGTATTCTCCGGAATGAGCGTGTTCAACGACTGGCGGCGCGCCCTCGCCGAAACATCCCCGGATGTCGTCATCGTCGCAACGCCGAATCAACTTCACCATCTGATGGCGAAGACGTGTCTTATGCGGGGGTGTCACGTCGTCCTGGAGAAGCCTGCCGTCCTCGAACACGAAGAAGGAACGGAACTCCTCGGATTGTGCAATGAATTTGGGCGTGTGGTACTGGTTAACATGACCTTTCGCTATACAACCGGGCTGCAGGCCGCGCGCGATCTGTGCGAAAGCATTCTACCTTCCGGTGATCGCGTGGTGGATATTCGATACGGTATCAGCCGACCGGTAAGCTCGTGGTATCACGAGCGGCGCTCATCGGGTGGCGGAGTCGTTTCATGCATTGGAATTCATGCATTAGACTTGGCAGAAACACTCGCGAACAGCACCATCGATCTGGTAAATGTGGCGCTGTCCCAACTGCAAGGAGATGCGGTCGAAGGTGAGGCAAGCCTTGTCGCGTACCATGACGCGAACCCACCGTCAACTGTCTGGATCTCGTGGAACGGTGATGGCCTGTTGTTGCAGGCACACGTCCGAGGTGGCGGACAAACGGTTGAACTCGTGTTCGGTCCACGGGATTACTGGGCGGTGCGACAAAATGGCGTCACGATGCACGAGGGAGCTCTCTGGCAGGATCTCGCAGCGAACACTGTTTGTCATGAAATGGTTAATGTTCTCGCGGACGATGTAGCACCGGGCCAGACATTGCAGGATCATGTTCGAATGCTCGACATGCTTTGGACGGGTTATGCAATCGCCCGCGACGGTGTGCCGGATTCGTGAATCGAGTTCAACGATCAAAGGGGAAGAGGAGTCGACATGGCATCGCTCGTTAACATTGTCAGGCATCTGCAGACCGGAGCCCGTAATGCGCTGACTCCCAACTATGTGGAGATCAGTGTGGTTGGACACTGTAACTTCTCATGCGTTCAGTGCCATCAGGCTCACCACATGCGTGAGGACGTGAATCTCAATCATGCGAAGGGCGCTTCGCTCCTTCCGTCCGACATGGTCCTCAGACTACTCGATGAGCTGAAAGATCTCGACATCGAGACAGTGGAGCTGTGTGGACGGGGTGAGCCGACGCTGCACCCCGATCTCGATCAGTTCATTCGGCGCGTGAAGAAGAATGGGTTCAAGGGGAATCTAGTAACGAATGGGAGTCGCATATCGGACACGCTGATCGCGTCGATCCAGGAGACGTATTTCGACGAAGTCGCGGTCAGTATCTACGGACTCGACAACACGTCGTTTCGCGAAATTGCCCGGCCGCACGGCGTTGCTTCCCTCGACGACATACTTCGAAACATGGAGCGGATGAAGTGCGCTGCTCCCTCCACAAGAATCACAGCGACACTACTGATTCAGGCGCAGTGGTTCGATCGACTCGAAACGCTGGTTCCTCTTATGAGTCGCATGCCCGCCGATCGTTTCGAGTTCGTGGTCACCCGTGGATATGAGGACGGTCACATGATAGAGTCCGCCGAGCGCGATGCGAATGAGCAGGCCGGCCTCACCCAGGCGCGCGAACGACTGCTCGAAAAAGGCATCGCGATTCCAGCTCCCCTCGACGAGTTTTTGCTGCGTCGGATCGCCTGCAGCACTACCGATACGATACAGTCTACATACTCGCGCATTCCGTGCTATGCGGGACACTGGGCGCTGTTCGTCGCAGACGATGCGACCGTACGCCCGTGTTCCAACTCGAATTGGGTCTTGGGTAATCTCCGAGAGCAGAAGCTCGCTGAAATCTGGAGAAGCGGTTCATACGACGATTTCCGAAGCAGAGCCGGGACGCATATCCTCGCCACGCGTACCCCGCTTCCCAAGAGTTATTGCAGCCACTGCGGATGGTCGCGATTCCAAGAGCAGTTGCACGGAGCCGTGATTGGTGAAAACAATTCATTCTCATTAAAAAACCCTTTTTGAGTACTCATGACGAGGTCCGAAACGACCATTCAGGTCGCGAGGCTCTCCACCTCGCGTAAGAGCTCCTGATCCGACCGATTCCACGGCCGGATGCGCAGCGGAGCGAGCACCTTTGCCAATCGTCGCATTTCGCGCCGGTCTGCGCCGGCAGTTAGCCAAGCGACCAATCGGCCGGTTGATTCGATCCCAGACACGTCCTCAAGTAAGGCACTTGAGCGAGCGCGAATGATGTCTGCCAGTAACGGACACGCGGTACTGAAAAGATTGGTTTCCAGCAAATCTTCAAGGAGTTCATGCGGGCGCGGGCTCCGGCGCAGAGCGCGGAAAAACGTCGAAATGAAACCCGCCATATCATGACCTCCATATGAAGCAGCACTCTGCGCTGATGTGGCGAGATGATCCCGCAGTTCCAGGGCGAAATCCCCGTTGATGCTCGATAGTCCGAAACGCATGCTGTATTTCGCCGCGAATGCCATGACACGGTTTAGCAGGAGCAACCCATTTTCCTCCGACAATGATCTGCGGAGAATCAGCTGACCGGCGCGCAGGGCCTCCAGTCCGTTGAATTCATCGATAACGGCGAATCCGGGATACTCGAGATATAGCGAGTCGATCGAAAATTGCCCGATCGCCGCGAAACGATGGACAAACGAGATATCCAATACCCAGCCCCGGTGCTCCGCTTCAAGGAGCCAGCACGTTTCCAGAGCGTTGAGGCGAAACTGGCGATGGGGACCCAGGTTGAAACAAGCAGACGCCAGCAATGGAAGAACCTGATGCATGGCAGTTACGTGCCCCGCGATGGCAATATCGAGATCGCGAGGGCGAATCGGACAGAATGTAGCGCGGCTGAGCGCGGCGCCGCCGAAAAGAACGAAATGAATGGAACCTATGCTGGCAGCTAGAGAGGCCAGCACATCATCGTAGTCATCCGCCGAATTCACGTTTCAACGCTGCTACCTCCGCGTCCTCAATGCGTCGCACCAGCGGTGGAATCGAAACAAAAATTCGCCCACCAACCAGGACGTTCCAGTCGGGCTCAGCGTTGGGTAGCCGACGCTCGTCTGCCGTGAGCTGAAGGGCATTCATGATCGAATCTGTCAACGCCGGTATGATAGGCTCCGCCGCCAAAGCAAATATTCGAGCGGCATTGAAGCATGTTCGAATAGCGAGCGCCGCTCCCGCAGGGTCCGTCTTTATCAGCGTCCATGGGGCTCGGTCGTGAATGTATTGGTTTCCCAGCGTCCAGAGTTGTCGCAGCTCCCGGATCGCAGCCCGAAAATCTAAAGACGTCAACCGAGAGTGATATCGCGCGAGTGCGTCGTCGCACGCGGATTGAAACTGCTCTTCAGCAGTACCGGGCAAGCCCCCTATCGGAATCGCACCGTTGAAGCGCGAATGGGCAAACTGGAGCACTCGGTGAATGAAATTGCCAAGAGTGCCGGCAAGATCCTTGTTGATTGTATCTGCGAACAGCTCCCATGAGAACGTGCTGTCAGAGCTTTCCGGCAACGAAGAAACCAGGAAGTATCTCCAATAATCCGCGGGAAAGAGCTCCAGCGCCCGATCGGTAAAGACACCACGGCCTGCACTCGTAGAGAACTTGCCGCCGTAATAGTCCAACCAGTGAAACCCCTTGATCTGGTCGGAGAGCTTCCACTCGGGTGAGGCGCCGAGGAGCATTGCTGGAAACATCACGGTGTGAAAGGGAAGATTATCCTTCCCCATGAACTGCGTGTATCTGACATCGTCTGCTCCGCGCCACCAATCTTGCCAGGAATTCGGCTCACCTTGCGCTGCCGACCATTCGGCAGTAGCGCCGATGTAACCGATCGGCGCATCGAACCAGACGTAGAAGACCTTCTCTCCAAAGCCCGGCTTCGGAACTTTGATTCCCCAAGTGAGATCGCGCGTAATCGAGCGATCGCGTAGCCCCTCATTAAGCCATTTCCACGCAATCTGACGCGTCAGTGGCGGCCAATCCTGTTCAGCTGTCCTGATCCAGTCTCGAACACGGTCGGCCAGCGCACTCAGACGGAGAAAGAGATGCTCTGTTTCGCGCGTCTCCAATTCTCGGCTTCCGGATATTGCGGAGCGCGGGTCGATGAGATCCGTCGGATCGAGTAGTCGCGTGCAGTTCTCACACTGGTCTCCGCGCGCGCTGTCATAGTTACAGTACGGGCACGTTCCGATCACATAGCGATCCGGAAGAAACCTCCCATCCGTGACCGAGTAAACCTGCTGGATCGTTCGGCTCTCTATGAACCCATTGGAGTCCAACTGAGCAAAGATCTCCTTTGTAAGCGCGTGATTTTGGATGGATGATGTTCTGCCGAAATAGTCGAAGCTGAGACCAAAACGGGCGTAGATATCTGCCTGAATGCGATGCTGCACCTCGCAATAGCTCGCCACATCCATTCCGGCGGCCATCGCCGCCAGCTCTGCGGGTGTCCCGTGTTCATCGGTTGCGCAAATGAAAAGCACTTCGGCGCCACGCTGGCGCAGAAAACGCGCGTATACGTCCGCCGGAAGCATCGACCCTGCAAGATTACCGACGTGCTTCACTCCATTAATGTACGGCAATCCAGCAGTAATTAGATGTCGCATTTAGTCACTGTCCGCTTCGAGTAAGTACTCATCGCCTCAAGTTCTCCCCGATCGTTCGGCTTGCTCGAGTCGACTGCCGAGCAATATACTATGACCTTCTAACGTTCCAGATCGCATGTAGACTCGGGACGCCAGAACTTCCGCGCGAGCCAACGGCCGGTCTGTGACCCGAAGTTTCGCCCGCATAACGTGAAGAGTTTACGCTCCTGAATACGGGGAGAGATACCGTTTGTGACAAGGGTGGTTCTCATACGTCACGGAGAGGTCGACTTCGATCTCCTGAACGACTCGAATTCTATCTTTCAAGGCGCACGATACGACCTGGTCCCGCTGAGCAAACGCGGCATCGAGCAGATCGAATTACTGTCTGAGCAGTTATCTGGAGAAGATTTCTCTCTTGTACTTACCTCTCCATATACGCGCAACCTTCAATCGTGCAGTCTCCTGAGCCGGGCGCTTGGATTGTCATTTCGAGTCGAACCAAACCTTCATGACTGGCTTCCTGAGCGCGACCCGGCCATTTGGCCAACACGTTCCGAGCAGCTAGCACGCTCCAACGAATACGTCGCTTGTATCGCAACAGGCGTGTTTCCAGTAAAACCCGCATGGGAAACCGCCGACGACATCCGCGTTCGTGTCGGTGCTGTTCTGAATCGTTACTGCCACCTGGAGTCTCTGCTGGTGGTAACCCACAAAGCGGTTATTGAATTGCTGAGTAAAGTCAACGACGTGCCCCTAGCGTCAGCAACGCGAATTCTGTGGTGCTAGGCGGCGTGTAAGGGCCAAGATCAAGGCACCGGCCTGACCGCCGTCCGAGCTCAGCGATGTTATTTCGCGCCGGGGATAGCATTTCCGATACCTGGGCAACGGCCACTCGTCAGCCCATCTGTCTCGAGCACCTCGGTAGGGACTGACTTGGATCTGGACCGAAAGCTATCAGGCGATGAGTGGGAACGATTTGACGTGGATCTGCGCGAAACGTTCGATGAGCGCGAGGCTCGGAGATCCGAAGGCTCAATTCGCCAGTGGGCCAACGGCAACCTGCAAGCTCTTCGCGATAATCGACTGTGCGTTGGGGCCCGTGAAAGGCCGTTCCCCGCTCAGCATCTCGTAGAAGGCACACCCGAGACTGTAGAGACCGCTCTGTCCATCGGTTGCTGTCTCACCACTCGCCTGCTCAGGACTCATATACGCCGGCGCGCCGACGGCCAGCCCGGTATGGCGTGATGGACTTGCCGCTGCTCAGCGCCATGCCGATGCCGAAGTCCGCACCAGCGCCGCGCCCTCGTCGAGGAGAATGCTCTCGGGCTTGATGTCGCGATGGATCACGTGCTGGCGGTGCGAGTAGTCGAGCGCGGATGCCACCTCGGCCGTGATGCGGATCGCGTCTTCGAGCGCGAGCTGTCGTTCCTTCTCCAGCTTATCGCGCAGCGACTGCCCTTCCATGTTCGGCATGACGTAGAAAAGCAAGCCGTCCGCACTGCCCGAGTCGAAGACGGGAAGGATGTGCGGGTGATTAAGGTTCGCCGCCATCTTGATCTCGCGAAGGAACCGCTCTGCGCTAATCTCCGCCGAGATATCGGGACGGAGCACCTTGACGGCAACTGCGCGCTCGTGGCGGAGATCACGGGCAAGGAAAACAACGCGGCCGATTACGCGACGTACCACTCGCATATGGACGGCGCGCGGGGATATCTCTTGAGCGACGCGCTGAAGGCAGTCTGGCAGACGGTCATGCGGGCGAACGAGTACGTTGACCGGCAGGCGCCGTGGAAGCTCGCTAAAGATCCAGACGCGACGGCGGAGCTGGGTCTCACATTGTCATCGCTCGCGAGGCAGCTGGTGCGGCAGGCGGTTCATCTCGCTCCCTTCATGCCCGGAAAATCCGAGGAGTTGTGGCGTCAGCTTGGCGGCCCGGCGTCAGTGCACGATCAGCGATTCAGCGAGCTCGACGCGCTGGACCCTGCAGGATGGCGCGTATCAAAAGGCCACCTCTTCCCGAAGGAAGCGGGCACGCCACGCACTTAGCCGATTGCGAGCGGCGCGTTCCTACATATCTTTGCTCCGGCTTTTCGATGCATCCACCGCAATTCGCAACGAGGCATTCATGTCCAATGAGGCGTTCACGTCCATGGGTTCACGGGTAATTCGCAGTTCCCTGGTGCAGGCCATGCTTCTCGGTGTGCTCGTCGCGGGCCCCGGGGACGCGCAGGGGCAACAAGGAACCATCACCGGGCGCGTGACCGACGCGATCACGGGCCAGCCCATTGCGCCTGTGCAGCTCAGCGTGATCGGCACCAACCTGGGCACGCAAGCGAACAGCCAGGGGCAATACACACTGCGTGGAGTGCCGGCAGGCACCATCGAGGTGCGGGCGTTACGCGTCGGCTTCGCCGAGCAGCGCCGGACAGTGATAGTAGCAGCCGGCCAGACGATCGCGCTCGACTTTCAGATTCGCGCCGTCGCGGTCACGCTGAGCCCTGTCGTCACGACCGCCACCGGGGAGCAGAATCGCCTGGAGGTCGGCAACTCGATTGCAAGGATTGACGCAGCGAACATCGTGCAGACGAGGCCCATATCGAACATGGGCGACTTGCTGACCTCGCGTGTGGCCGGTGTCCAGGTGTTCGGGCCAACTCAGATCGGCGCGGGCACGCGGATCCGCATCCGCGGCACAAGCTCTCTTTCGCTCTCCAACAACCCGCTCTATGTCGTGGACGGCATCCGGGTCGAGGGCACAACCGGGTCGTCGTCGGTGAGCGTGGGCGGCACGCTGCCCGCACGCATCAATGACCTGAACCCCGACGAGATTGAATCCATCTCGGTCGTGCGCGGCCCGTCGGCGGTGCCGCTTTACGGCACGGCGGGCGCCAACGGCGTCATTGTCATACAGACGAAGCGCGGGATAGCCGGACCTCCGCAGTACACGTACTTCACCGAACACGGCGCGCACGTCGACCGCAACACATACCCGGACGCTTACCGTGGCTGGCGGACAAGCACCACGGCCGCCAACAATTCGACCGTATCGAACACTGCACAGTGTTTCCTCTCACAGGTAGTCTCGGCCGCCTGCGTCCAGGACAGCGTCACCAGCTTCAATCTGTATGAGGACCCGGAAACCACGCCGAACGGCCTGGGCTACCGCCAGCTTCACGGCCTTCAGGTGCGCGGCGGCTCCGAGACCCTCCGCTACTTCCTGCACGGCGAGTGGGAGAACGACGACGGGGTCCTCAAGGTGCCGGACTTCGACAAGCGCTATCTCGCCGCGCGCGGCCGCTCGCTTCTATCAGAGGAGCAGACTCCGAACCACATGGACCGGGTAACGACGCGCGCGAACTTCAACCTCACTCTCTCGCCGAAAGCCGACCTGGCCCTCAACATGGGGTTCACCTCGCAGGACCTGCGGCTGCCGACGAGCGATGATTCCGGCGTGGCAGGCGTAGCGGGCAACACATACGGCGGGCCCGGATTCAAGTACAACGTCAATGCGGCGGGCGATACGCTGTACGGCTGGCGGCAGGTCACGCCGCGCGACGTCTATCAGACGGTCACCAACCAGGCCATCAAGCGTCTCATCACGTCGGTGAGCGGCAACTACCTGCCGTTCGGATGGCTGTCAGCGCGCGGTACCTTTGGCCTCGACTACATCAATCGGCTCGACACCCAGCTCTGCCGGTTCGGCAGCTGCCCCGATCTCGGCGGCGACAGCCGGCTCGGATTCAAGACCGACAACCGAACCAACTTCTTCAACTACAGCGCGAGCGGCAGCGCGTCGGCCACAAAGCGGGTTTCGGATGCGATTCAATCGCTGACGACGGTAGGCGTTGGGTTCGATCGCAGCATCTTCGACCGCAACGGCGCGAACGGTGTCCAGCTTTCCCCGGGGGCGACGACGGTGACATCGGGGGCCACACGGACGGCCGACGAAGCCACTGAAGAAACCCGGACGCTCGGAGCCTTCATCGAAGAGCATGTCGGGTTCAACGACCGGCTGTTCCTCACAGCCGCGGTGCGTTCAGACCGCAACAGCGCCTTCGGCAGAAACTTCAAGACGGTGTTCTACCCGAAGCTTGCCGCCTCGTGGGTCGTTTCTCAGGAGCCGACGGCCTACTGGATGAACCAGCTCCGGCTGCGGTCGGCCTTCGGCGCATCCGGCGTACAACCTGGCACCACCGATGCGGTGCCGTTCTATTCCTCCACAAGAACGCGCGGTGAGTCCGCCGATTTGCCGGCCGTTGTCTTCAGCGCATTGGGCAACGCCAACCTCAAGCCCGAACGCTCCAGTGAGTTTGAGCTCGGCCTCGACGGCATCTTCTGGAACAACCGCCTTTCCTCCGAGATCACTTACTACAGGAAGACGTCGAAGGACGCGCTCATCAGTCGCGGCCTGGCTCCGTCACTCGGCACTGGGCTGATCTCCCGCTTCGAGAACCTCGGCGAAGTTCGCAACTCGGGCTGGGAGGCATTGATCACGGCGCAGTTGATTCAGACGAACGCGTTGGGCTGGGACGTCACGATCAACGGCGCGACCAATGACAACAAGATCGTGAGTCTTGGCGGACTGCCGAGCTTCGGCGGCGCGACGCAACAGCAGCGCGAGGGCTACCCGCTAAACGGCTGGTGGGCCAGGACGCTGACTGGCTTCAGCGACGCGAACGGCGATGGCCTGATTGCTCTGAGCGAGATTACCGTCAGCGACACTGCCGAATTCGTCGGATACCCGTTACCCAGGCATGAGATGTCGTTCACGAACGGATTCGACTTCTGGCAGCGACGCCTGCGCCTGAGCGCGATGATCGATTACAAGGGCGGCCACAAGACATACAACAATACCGAGCGAATCCGGTGTGCGAGCCGCAACAACTGCTCGGGACTGATCAACCCTGAGGCCTCGCTGTTCGAGCAGGCGCGGACGGTGATGGTTCGCGAGCATGTGAGCCGCTCCGTGTCCGGCTTCTTCGAAGAAGGCGATTTCATTCGGTTCCGGGAGCTCAGTCTCAGCTTCAACGCCCCGGACAATTGGGGCAGCCGTTTCCTTGGCAGCCGGAGCCTCACCGCGACAGTCTCCGCGCGGAACCTCGGCGTCATATCGACGAACTACACGGGCGTTGATCCTGAAGCCTTCGGCACGACCGGCGACGCGCCCTCGGAGTTCCAGGCGTTCCCGCCGCCGACCTACTACGCGCTCCGCCTCTCCCTCGGCTACTAGGATGATATCCCTCATGACTTCATACATGACATCAGCTGCGCGCGGCGCGCGCGTGCGCCGAACCGCATCCGGGGTGACGCTCGCGCTTTCAGCCGCGCTGACGCTCTCCCTCGCTGCCTGCACTCCAACCGACGTGCTCGAGGTTCGCGATCCCGACATCATCAATCCGGAGGATGTGCAGTCGGCTGCGGGCGCGAATGCGGCTCGCCTCGGCGCCATCGCCCGACTGAACGCAGCTACGAGCGGGGGAAGTACGGCGTCGGAAGGACTCTTCCTGCTCAGCGGCCTGCTGGCCGACGAGTGGAACAACGGCGACTCGTTTATCGCGCGCTGGGAAGTGGATCAACGGTCGATCACGCCGCAGAACCTTTTCCTTACCGATGTGGACCGCCTGCTGAACCGTGCGCGGCTCTCGGCCACCCAGGCGATCGGGTTGCTCGAACAATTCAATCCGAGCGGCCCCAAAGCCGACGTTGCAGAGATGTATTTCGTGCGCGCTTACGTCGAGAATGCTATCGGTGAGCACTACTGCAATGGCCTCGTGTTGAGCACGGTCGTGGATGGTGTGGAACAGCACGGATTGCCGATAACGACAACGGCGGCGTTCGATTCGGCTCTGGCGCACGCCGACAATGGCCTCGCAGTCGTCACCGGCTCGACAGTGGCCGACGTGAGGGTGCGCAACGCGCTGGCGGTGATCAAAGGGAGGATCCTGCTCAATCTCAATCGCCCCGCCGAGGCGGCCGCCGCAGTGGCCGGCGTCCCGACCAGCTTCAGGTATCAGATGCTGCATTCGCAGACAACGAACGACGACGCCATGTGGACGTACAACAATGTTGCGCGGCGGTACAGCGTCAGCACGGGCGAGGGGACTAACGGGTTGAACTTTGCTCTTGCGAAGGACCCGCGCGTCCCCATCTGCGTCGGTGGGGACGCAACATGCGTCGCCAACGGGACAACCCAGACGCGTCGGGATGACAACTCATCCGCGCCACTCTACGTCCAGTTGATCTGGCCGGTCCGTACGGCGCCGGTGACGATTGCCGGCGGAGTCGAGGCGCGCCTGATCGAAGCCGAGGCGGCGTTCAAGACGGCGAACTACGCCCTGTTCGTGCAGAAGCTGAATCAGGCGCGCACGGAGAGCGTTATCACGGGACTCGTCGGCAATCTGGTCGACCCCGGAACGGATCCAGGACGCGTGGACCTGCTCTTCCGTGAGCGCGCGTTCTCTCTGTTTTCAACCGGACACCGGGTGGGTGACATGCGCCGGCTCATCAAGTACTACAACCGCAGCGCTGAGTCGGTTTTCCCGACGGGCGCGTGGCACAAGGGCGGCAGCTATAGCAGCGACGTGAACTTCCCCGTTCCGCAAGCCGAGGAGAACAACCCGAACGTGACTCCCGGCAAGACCTGCACTGACCGAGCCGCGTAGTCCGCGCGACGCCTGACTCGCTTGCAATGAGTTAGAGGCCGGGCTGGCGAGCAGTTCCAGCGGCTGGAAACAAGAGAGGCCCGCCGGTAGTGCGGGCCTCTTGCATGAATCGGATGTCGGGTTGCTACCTGCGCGTCGTCACAGCGATCACTCCATCCATGTTTCCCGTTCCGAACTTGGTTGTGGCTTCCCACGCCCGGTACAGTCGTATCTCCGCAACCTGGCCCGCGCGAATCGATCTCAGGGAGCTGAGCGAGCCGTAAAGCTGGTCGTCGACGTATACGCGCGGCTCCGACGCCGCCGATCCACGAAAGTTCGTTCTGCCGCGATACGTGAGGAAATTCGCGCGTACCTTCCTGATCACGTCGTAGGCGCTGGCGACATTTGCCTCGATGATTTCCGCTTCGGTGATCAGGTGCGCATCATGGAGCCGTCGCGCAGTAGACGGTTGCCCCGGCGCGCACGCCTGAAGCGTAAAGTAGATGACAGCGACCAGCGAGAGTAGCCGCGACATACCAACCCCGGATCAGTTGACTCGAAGATGTTTCGCGTGCATCAGTCGCGCCAGAGCGGCATTTCGTCGACTAATCAGCTCCCGATCAACGGGTTGTTGAGCCGTTCTGCCGACGGAAGTGGCAGGCACAGCTGGTTGCCGTACGTTCCCCCGAAATGGTACGTCGAGCCGGCCGCCGGTGTGGGAACGATTCCGAACCTGATGACGTCGCCAAGGTGATGGCTCTCCAGGAACAGCTCCCGGCGCCGCTGATCGACAAGCTCGGCGAGATACTCCACCTGTGACGTCCCCGTAAATGCCCCCTGACCGCCGCGCGTACGCGATGCAGTGATTATGGGCAGAGCCGTCGCGAGGCTGTTGGCACGAATGTCGGCTTCCGCAATGATGAGCTGTGCCTCCTCGTACGTGGCCAGGTGAAGCGGCAGGTCCGTCGTGGGATACTTCGTCTGATAGAAGTGAACAACGCCCGTTGCGCTCACCAGAGTCGTCGCGACGACGGGTACGCGCGTGTCGCCCAGCGTGCGATACGGAATTCCTATCGATTGATTTCGATTGGCCGAGTTGTTCTCCGCGGCCACGCGATTCTGGCGTCGGGCGTTGGCATTCGACGCGCTGACGAGTTTCACGTACCCCGCGGGAACCTGCTGGGCGTCGGCTTTTGCGCCAGCATAATCACCACGGTCGAGCTTTGCCCGCGCGCGGCCGAGGTATGCCATGTTCCTGATGCTCGTGTTGCCGGCCGTAGTGGCCGCCTCGATCGCTTCCGTGAACCTCCCGATGGCGAGCTTGAACACGCTGTCGCGTGGAATCTCACCTCCATACGTCAGACTCTTGTCGGGGTTGACCGACGAGATAGCCATTGTGCAGAACCCTTCTCCCAGCAGCACGTAGGCGTATCCCGCGTACGCCGCGGCAATCGCAATCAGGTTCGTCCGATTCGGTGACCCGGGTCCAGCAGTCACTTCGGCGTCAGTCCAGGACTTGAGGCGAGCCAGAAGATTCTCATTCGACTGTCGCGCGACCTGCAGAGGCGTGTAGACGCCAAGGTTGTTGGTGCAGCTGTTGACCGCGTAGTCGTTGTCGTCTCTGCTGGTGGTGCGTCTGTCGTACGGTACACGCGAAGCAGTCTGCTGCGCGTAGATCAGCTCTTCTCCGACAACGCCGCTCAGGACAGTGTAGGAATTGAAGGCGCACTCGAAGTCTGCGATCGCGCCGTCAGAGAGGATCAGCGCGTTTCCCGCAGTCTCGATGTCGACCGCTGGAATCCTGCTCGCAGGCTCGACGTCCAACGGATTGCTGAGTGTGTCGCACGCCACGGGGACAACGGCCAGCGCCAGCACCGTCGTCCACAGCGTCAAGCGTGCCTTTCGGTTCGTTGAGTTCATGATTGATGAGTCTCGAGTCGAAGGTTTGTCAGGCACGCGCTACCAGTCCACGTTGATTCCGAGCACCCACTGCGCGAGCTGCGGGTTCGTCGTCTGCTCGAACGCGCCGAAGTTTCCGCCGCGAGTGCCACCGAGGAAGAAAGCTTCGGGCTCGAGGCCCGGGTAATCCGTCCATGTCTTCAAGTTGCGTCCGGCCACCGTAACTACCGCGCGGTTGAACCTTCCAAAGCGCGTGGTGAACGCCGGGAGCACGTAAGAGAGACTCACCTCACGGAGCTTGGCGTAGCCGGAATCGTTCAGATAGTAGTCGACGATCTGACCGTTCGACTGCAGCCCGGCAATCTTCTTCGGATCGAATTCCAGCGGGTAGAAGTTCTCGCGACAGCGAACGAATATCTGGCAGCGCGAGCGCATGTTCCCGTCGACCTTGATGAAGTCGCGCTTGAAGTCGAGCAGGCCGTAGATGCGGAGCTTCTTCCACAGTGTGATCGTATTGCTGAACGTTCCTTCACTGCCGGGGAGTGACCGGCCGATGAAAACCTCCGGCGCGTCGTCCGGTGTGTTGTAGGTCAGATCGGCACCGGCGCAGATCATCTGCCCGCCCTTCGCGTCGTCGCAGAAGACGTTCTTGATGTCCGCCTGGCCGTTTGGAAGCAGCACGGCGCTGATCACCCTCTGCTCGAAGTAGGCGCCGATAGGGTAACCGACCTGATGTTTTATGAACGACCCGCCGACGACGAAGTCCGGTGTGCCGCTCAGCTTTCTGAGATCGAGAATTCCCTGCGGCGTTCCGAGGCTTTCGACCTCACTGTCGTTGGTCGCATACCCGACAGTCATGTCCCACTGAAACGCATCTCTCATCACCGGGGTAGCGCGCGCCAGGAACTCGGTGCCCGAGTTCTTGATTGCGCCGGCATTGAATGGCTGCGTGTTCGGAAGCCCGAGCGACGGAGCGATGATGCGGTCGAGAATTGCGTCCGTCGTTCTCTTCCTGTAGTAGCTGAACTCGAGACCCAGCCGGTCGTTGAGTGCGCCGAGGTCAAAACCGGTTTCGAACTCCTTGCTGCGCTCCGGCCCGAGCTCGGCGTTGCCGATGAACTGCGGCGTGACCGTTGCGACATCACCGGGGCCCGTAGCCGCCGTGTACGTCTGAAGAGCCGAATACGTGATTGGCTGCTTGCCCGACTCCCCGTACGCCGCGCGCAGCTTTAACGCGTTGATCGACCGGAAGCGCGTCCAGAACGGCTCTTCGCTGAGCACCCACGCGGCGCTGAACTTCGGATAGTAAACGCGGTCGAAATTCTGGCCGAAGGCACTGTTGTCGTCCGCTCGGACGGCAGCGGTCAGAAAAATCCTGTCGCGGAAGCCGACCTGCTCCTGTGCGAAGAAGCCAAGAGTCGCGTCTTCCTCGGCGTCGCCTGAAGTGGCCTTGTTAGAAGTGGTTGCAGTCAGCGCCGTCAGGCCAACCGTCGGAAAGATGTAGCCCTCCGAAAACTGAAACGCGGTGCTGTTGCGGTAGTATTGAGCGCCGACGGACGTAGTTGATTTCAACGCCTCGTTCACGTCCAGGACTCCGGACGCCGAGTAGTCGAGGGTGTAGTAATTGATCTGCCGGTTGTTGATCGTGCGGACGCCTTGCGCACCGGTGCCGAACACCACTTTGCTCAGCGAGTCTTCGGTCCGCAGTCCGAGGTTGTTGTCGCTCTCGTTCGTCCGATCCGTGCCGGCATTCAGCCGGTGCTTCAGCCAGCTGGTGGGCTGATGGTTGAGCGAGAGGCTGCCTGTAAAGCGATTGACTCCCTGCCAGTATTTCACCAGTTCGTCGTACATGTACGGAAGGCCGGAGTTGAACCCGCGGCGCGGATTCGGATTGCCATTCGTCAGGAGCGTGTCATTTACCGGTGTGGCCCAGATCGTCCCGAGCGTGCGGCCACCACATCCCGCTTCGCACGGGAGCCGAGTCCGGCCGTTCACGTAGCCAAAGCTCACTCCCATGTTGAACTTGGCGCTTGGCACCACCTGGAGGTTCATCCGGCCGCTGTAGCGCTCGACGGTGCTCGTCGGCTCGATTCCCTCGCTGTCCTCGAGGCCGGCGGCGGCAAAGTACGTGAAGAGGTTCGATCCGCCGCTCGCGCTCAGATCGTACTCTCGCACTGCACCGTTCTGGAAGACAGGAGTGCCGCGTGCATTCTCCTTGTCGATAATGTCGATCGATACGGTATCGCGCGCCCCGGCCGGCCCACCCCTGCGGGGAACTGTGGCGTAGTTCACCCACCAGCGCCCCTCCGGGTTCTGCAGGTAGTTCGTTCCAAGTCGCGTGGCGAGACTCCAGCGTGGCCTGCCCGTGGTTCCCCGCTTGGTGATGATCTGAATGACGCCGTTCGATGCTTCGGTACCATAAAGCGTAGCAGCCGCCGGACCCTTGATGATCTCGATGGACTCGATGTCATCGGGATTGAAATCATTCACGCGCGAGATCGAGGACGAGCCGAAAGACTGATTCGCCGGTCCGGTCGCCGGCGCATTGTTGATTCGAACGCCGTCGACATATATCAACGGCTCGTTGGAGAGAGAGACGCTGGACGCGCCGCGAATTCTTATACGCGCACCGGCGCCGACATTCCCGGTTGCGCTGTTGACGAACACGCCGGGAGCTCGACCGGCAAGAAGATTCTGCACGCTGTTGATCGGCGCGATCTCCTTGGTCTGAACGGCATTGATCGTGGACACCGCGTTGCCAAGCTCACGCTTGGATTGGCCGCCCGCGGTTCCGGTGATCACGACCGCGTCGAGAGCGACGGACTGCTCGCTGAGTCGCACCTGGACTTCGGTGTCGCCGACGCGGGCAGGAACCGTCTCCATGCGATACCCTATTCGGCGCACCTGCAGCGAAGCCTGACTTCCTGGAACGCCGGCAACGCGGAAGCGACCGCTCGCGTCCGTCGCAACTCTCAGGCTTGTACCGAGCACGTGCACCTGCGCGCTCGCCAGAGGCTGACCGCCGGCTCCGAGCACCACACCGGAAATGACTCCGTCCTGAGCGGCAGCCGGCGCCGGCCCGAGGAGTGCGAGAACGATCGCGAACAGTCCAATGCCTGAAGCGCGGAATGCGAGATTGACGAGACTACGTACGAACGGCGCGCGTGTCATGATCACCCCAGGTGGAATGGAGGATGTCGCTCAGCGTTAGGTCGGGACGCAGCCGGGCGACAATTTCTATGCGCGCCTATTGTATGATTGGGACACCGTAACGGCAAGACACTAAATGACCCGTTGCCTGTTTCCTGTACCTGTTGGCTGTTTCCTGTCTGCCGTCACCTGTAAGCTGTTACTCGTTGCCCGCTACCTGCCGCCCGTTATGCGCAATCCGTCGGGAGTTTTTCGGATAACCGCCTACGCACAACCCAAAACGGCCGGCTGGTTACAGCCAACAGGTACGGGCAGCGGGTAACGGGGCTTATTTAGGTGCTGCGGGAGGTGTAGAGAAGTCGACAGTCGGCGCAACGTCCGCGCCGGCCGGCGCGTCGTAGTACGCTCTCGCCTTTGCGCCGGTGACCGAGGCTGTGATCTTCTGTGGGAAGCTTCTTATGTACGCGTTGTACGCATTGACCGCGGCGTTGTAGTCGCTCCTCGATACGGCGATCCGGTTTTCCGTACCCGACAGCTCGTCCTGCAGGCGAAGGAAAGTCTGGTCGGCCTTGAGCTGGGGGTACGCCTCCGCGATCGCGAGCAGCCTGCCGAGCGCGCCGGTGAGCTGAGCGTCCGCCGCCGCCTGCTGGGCGGGATCGCCGCTGCGGATCGCACCAGCCAGGCCGGTGCGCGCGTTCGCTACCTGAGTGAAAACACCTTCCTCGTGCGCGGCGTAGCCCTTCACCGTGTTGACCAGGTTTGGAACCAGATCGGCGCGGCGCTGAAGCTGCACCTCGATCTGCTGCTTGGCCTGCTGTGCCTGCTCGTCGAGCGTTTGAATGCGGTTATAGCCGCAGCCGGACAGAGCGAGAGGGACAAGCAGAACGAGTGAGCGGCGTTTCATGGGTCGAGCCTCGGTGGTGGATGAGTCGGCCTAACGTACGGAATATGACGGGAAAAGTTTAAGCGGTGAAGCGGTCCAGATATGCGACCAGCGATTCCATTCCCGCGAGATACCCTGCGAGCACCTGCCGTGCCTCGGCCCGCGGGAGCTTCGACTCTCCGCGCACATGCCGCACCACACGCTCGTATGGGGCGGGATCGAAGCCCGCGCTCGCGCCGACGGAGCGGCTGAGCTCCGCGTAATCCTGAGGAGGAACATCTCCATGAAGCCGCGCAACTCCGCGGAACACGACCATGATCGCACTCAGGCTGGCTTCCAGAAGCTCGACATCAGCCTTGTCGTCGACGCCGGCCGCCATCACAGCACGCCGCAGGTGGAGCAGCTTTCCAAGCGCCTGTTGCTCCACCTCCAGTCGGAGATCATCCCGGTCAACCGTTATTCCAATACACGGATCGGGCCCGAAAAGCACCCTGTGCCGCTCGAGGATATCGGCGTACTCCATTGGAAAGACGTCGGCTGACGATTTCCACTCGGTGTCGGTGAACATCATCGGCGGCGGATTCCCCGCGTCGCCCCACGCCTTGAGCACCGCGCCGACAGCGGCGAGCCTGTCGAGCGGAACCGCATCGAGCACGACGAGAACGTTGTAGTCGGACTTTTTCGCGATATGCTCGCCCGCCGTCGCCGACCCGTAGAGAACTACGGAGCGGAGTGTAGACCCGTATGCGGTCTTCAGCTGCTCGACGAGCTCTTCCAGTTTCATCGCCATTACCGAATCCTCACGCCGCGCGAGGCCGACGGTAGATCCGCGGTGCCACGCGCCTGAATCTCACCAGCTGGAGCCACCGCCACCACCTCCGAATCCGCCGCCGCCGCCAAAGCCGCCAAAACCGCCTCCTCCCCCGAACCCGCCGCCGCCGAACCCGCCGCCGCTCCATCCGCCGCGGTGTCCGCCCCCCGACTGCATCGCCAGCAGCAGTGGCCAGAAGCATCCATCGCATCCGCTCTCGCGTCCCTTTCGGCCTCTCCGCTGAGCGCGCCGGCTTGCGCTGGAGAGAATCGACATCACCACAAAAAAGATTATGAGGAAGACGAACGGCGGAATTCCGCGCCGCTCGGGCTCGGAGTAGCGTACTGGCACGGGCGGGACGAGCGCTGTATCGAGAGTGAAGTTGAACTCGTTGGCGAACCGCTGAGCTGTTCTCAGCGTGACCACCTCGAGGCCAGTCGCGTAGTCGCGCTGCTGAAACGCCGGCGTCGCCTCGCGGCAGATGTCGCCCGCCGTCGCGTCCGTGATGAACCCTTCGGCTCCCTGCCCCGTCGCGATGAAGCATCTGCCCCGCCCGTCGGAGTTGGTCTCCTTCGGGACGAGAAGAATTACCGCGCCCGCATTCCGCGTCGGATCACCAGGGTTTCCGATCTTGCCTACTTTCCACTCGCGGCCGATCTGGAGCGCGACGTCGGTAGCTGCATACTGGCCAATGTCGCTGAGCGTCACGACTGCGATCTCGCCCCGCGATTTGTTCCGGACGTCCTCGGCGATACGCGTGATTCGCTCGATCGTCGCGGCGTCGAGCACGCCGGCGAAGTCGTTCACGACGCCTGTGGGCGGGGGAATCGTCAGCTTGGACTGAGCCCGGGCAGATGGAGCGGCAAGCACCGAGAGGGCCAGGAGAGCTCCGAGCACGGCGTGCGCGCGAATGCGGCGCAGCACGATGCGCGAGTCTCCTGGTGGCAACCTTGTTATCGTGCCTCCGCCCTTGATTTCAGCACCATCACCGGCTCCTATTTACCAGACCATGTCAAACAAAGTCAACTTCAGTGCCGCAATGCTCGCGGCCATCGCAATTCAGGCCTGCAGCCCGTCAGGCTCCGCTCCTCCAGCC
>JALYJX010000011.1 GCA_030775065.1 Gemmatimonadota bacterium
AACCGAAATTGTCTCCTTCGACGACCAGGTGGGAGCGCACGGCTCAGCCGGCGGAGATCAGGTTTACCCTTTCCTCGTCACGCCGGAGGGGCTGCTCGACCCGGATGAGGTAATCGAGGATGCCCGGGATATCCACCGGGTTGTCATGCTTCGATACGCTGTTGCTGACCAAACTGCAACGGAGAACCACACGCGGCCCGCCGATCGCTAATCGCTGCCGGCTTCGCGCTAAACAAGAGCGCGTCGTCATAGTTAGCGCGCAGCAGGCGGCGAGTAGCGTGCAGCGGGTCGCGTGTAGTTCTCAGTTGTCCTTTTCGGGAATTTCAATTCGGTCACGCGCCGCGTAGCCGACGATAGTCCTGAACTCTCCAGCCGTGATCCTCTCCGGCTCGAACTGCTCCCCTGCTCTCTTCATCACGCCGCGCACAACTTCCTCGATTGTTACAAGAGGCGCGTCGGCCTCGGCGGTAACCTCCACTTCCCACTTTCCGCGGTCCATTCCCTTGAGCGTGTGACGGTAGGACGCGCAATAAACAGTGTGCCACGGGTCGGGGTACGCCGACGTCGCCACGATCGCGACCGCGCTCTCCGTTCCGCCCTGCCGGATTGGTGGGAAGAGACGGACCTCCTCGACGAGCGCCGCACCGATACGGTCGCCGATCTCCTTCAGAAAGCGTTCGGTCGTATCGATCATCCGGTTGCAACCCCACTGAGCTCGCGCTCTACGTAGATGCGGAGAATGTGCATGAAATCCTGTGCGTTCGTCACTACGCCGAACGCCTGGTGAGTGCCGCGATCCTTGAGCTTGCTCACTACGAACTCCGACGAGTCGACGCAGATCGTCGTCAGCTCGCGGAGCGTGCCGCCGGGCTCGGTTACGAAAGCTGGAAGCATGTTTCCGGTGGCGATCGCGTGAAGCGCAGTCGCGACAAGGATCGCCATCGTCGCCTTCGTGGTGTGTCGCTTCATCGCGTCCTGCGCGGCCAGCGTATCCGTGATCACCTCCGGCAGCGGCCCGTCATCCCTGATCGATCCGGTGAGCACAAACGGAATGTCTGACGTCACGAGCGCGTGCATGATTCCGTCATTCACGATTCCCTGTCGTACCGCCTCGGCGATGGATCCGGCCGCGCGGACCTTGTTGATCGCCCGCATGTGCAGCCCGTGACCGCCAGGCGTCGCCACACCTGTGTTCGTCATGCCAAGTGTCGTTCCGAAAATCGATGCCTCGATGTCATGCACGGCGACCGCGTTTCCGGCCAGCAGGGCGCCGACGAATCCGTTCTTTATGAACCACACGATGTCCGTCCGCGCCCTCGCGTGGACGAGTGCAGGGCCTGTCACCCAGATGATGTAGCCTTTCCGGTCCCGCTCGCGGATGAGAATCCGCGCCATCAGCGAATAGTCGATCGGCTTCTCGCGAGAGACCTCGCTCGTCATGAACTTGAACTCGCCGGCCTCCTCGTCGGCTGCCAGGGCGGAATCGACGTAGATGCCTTCGCTGCCGTCCTCCTTGCTTCCAACAGCCACCATCGCGCCGCGGACAACGCGCCGGCCTTCCTTCACCCATACCCTGCCGTCGCTCTCGAGAATCAGAGCGGAGTCCATGCGCGGCTCGAAGGGCATCACCCACTCGCCGCTCACTCTGACATACGTTGGAAGGTTGGTGGTCGAGAAGAAGCCTTCCGGCAACACGCCATCGTCGGGCGCCGCGACGAACTTTGCATCGGGCGCGTCGGGAAGTCTGGATTTGACGCTGTCGGCAGCAGTGGGAAGTGACACGCCTAAAGATGCTCGACCGTTCTACAGCAGCGCCACCGGATCACGATCGAGCGTGACTCTGACGTTGGACGGCACCGGGAATTTTTCCATGAAATAGCGCGACACCCGCGTGAGGTCACCAGCCTGCACCGACTTGAGCAGGAGATGCCATCGCCAGCGATTCTTTATTCGCTCGATGGGACATGGCGCAGGGCCGATGACCGTGACTCCGTGGAGCCCCTGCGTCTGAATGAGCCCTCGAAGCCAGTCGTCCGCTGCGATTGCAAGCTCCGCGACCGGGGGCTCGCTCGTGGCGCTCATGACTATGTTGGCAAGCCGCACATTGGGCGGGTACGGAGGCTTGACCCTGCCAGGCATCTCCTCGCGAACGAAACGGAGATAATCGTGGGAGACTGCGCAGACTACGGCGTGATGATCGGGCACGCGCGTCTGAATCAGCACGCGGCCGCCCTTCGGTCCGCGTCCCGCGCGGCCGGCAACCTGGCTCAGCAGCTGAAAGCATCGCTCAGAAGCGCGAAAGTCAGGAAGATTGATCCCGGTATCCGCATCGACCACTCCGACGAGCGTGACGTTCGGAAAATCCAGACCCTTTGCAATCATCTGCGTACCGAGGAGGATGTCCACTTCGCCACTCGCCACGCGGTCCAGGATCTCGGTGTGTGCCCACTTTCCACTCGTGGTATCGACGTCCATTCGCGCGATCGAAGCGCGGGGGAAACGGTCCGAGAGCAGCCGCTCCACCTGCTGCGTTCCGAGTCCGCGGTGGCGGAGCGTGCGACCGCCGCACCGGCGGCACACCTGACTGAGCTCCTCGTGATGGCCGCAGTAATGGCAGAGCAGTCGCTCCGGCGCCCGGTGAAGAGTGAGCGTGATGCTGCAGTTCGGGCAGGCGACGACGTAGGCGCATTCGCTGCACATGAGGAAGGACGAATAACCGCGACGATTGAGGAGGAGGATGCTCTGCTCCTTTCTGCCAAGCGTGTGCTCGATCGCGCGGTCGAGCTCATCGCGAATCACGTAGGCGTAGGCAGGAGATGCAGCGCCTTCTCGCGGTGCATCCGGGCCGTCCCGCCGCCGCAGGTCGAGCACGTCGATCTGTGGCAATCGTCCGCCGCCCACGCGCTCGGGAAGATTCAGCAGCGCGTACTTGCCGGCCTCGGCGTTCGCCCAGCTCTCGAGAGAGGGTGTAGCACTGCCGAGCACGACAGCAGCTCCTTCGAGTCTCGCACGCACGATCGCAACTTCGCGGGCATGATACCGCGGCGCCTCACCCTGCTTGTAGCTCGTCTCGTGCTCCTCATCCACGATTATCGCACCGAGGTTCGCCAGCGGAGCGAACACCGCCGAGCGTGCGCCAACAGCGATGCGCCTCTCGCCGCGGCGAAGCGCCAGCCACGCGTCGTACCGTTCACCGTCACTCAGCGCCGAGTGCAGCACCGCGATGCTGTCGCCAAAGACAGCGCGAAACCGATCTACTGTCTGCGGCGTCAGCGCGATTTCCGGGACGAGAACAATGCCCGTCTTTCCCTGCTCCAGAACCAGACGCTTGAGGGCCTCGATGTACACGAGCGTCTTCCCGCTGCCCGTAACGCCGTTGAGCAGGAATACTTCTCCGGGCCTCGCGTCAGCTATGGCAGCGATGGCCTCAGCTTGCGCGACGGTAGGCCGGTGCTGTGCGGCGCGTGAGATTGGCCGAGTCGCGAAAGGATCACGCTCTACTTCCTCCGCCTCGATCACGACGAGTCCGCGTTTCTCGAGACCCTTCAGGACCGACTGCGAAAACGAGAGCTGTTGAAGGAGATGCTCGAGCGTGCTGCTCCCTCCCAGAGACTCCAGAGCCTCGAACAGCGCGCGCTGCTTCGGCGCGCGGGCAAACGCTTTCTCTCGTTCCAGCAGGGTGGGAAGATCCTCGCGCAGACGGACGATGCGATGCGTCTTGCGTGAAGGCTGGGGCTGCTGTGCGCCGCTCAGCAGCGCAGGAAGGGCGGTTCGCAGGGCAATTCCGACGGGCACGACGTAGTAGTCCGCCATCCAGCGACACAGCGCGATCATGTCCTGGCTCAGTGCCGGGTCGGCGTCCGGAACGTCGATGATAGTCCGCACCTTTCGCGGCAGCGACGACCGATCTGCCGGCCCCAGACAAATCCCTATCTCGGTCCCGTTTCGAAACGGAACTACAACTCGGGACCCGAGTGCCGGGACTCTCGCGGCAGCGGGGTCAACTGCGTAGGTGAATGTCTGGAAGAGTGGAACGGGAAGCGCGATCTCGACCAGCCCCTGTGTTTCCTGGGGCATAAGGCTACCTGCTGCCGGCGCTCGCTAACCGGTGGTCGCTTGCAGTCGCACGCGTCACACCAAGTCCGGGACCGTCGCCGAGCTTGATGCGTCCTCCCGAGATCGAAACGCCACGGAACGGATCATTGCTGAGGAGCGCAGCTCCGTCGAGATCCGCGTGATCGAGCAGCGGGGCGAGCTGTCCCATGGCGGAGATGCCGAGGCTCGACTCGATCATGCAGCCAGCCATCACCGTCATGCCGAAGGAGCGCGCGACATGAACCATCCTCACCGCCTCACGCAGACTTCCACATTTCGCGAGCTTGATGTTGATGCCGTCGACTGCCCCGGCCAGCCTTGGGATATCGGTCGCAACGAGACACGATTCGTCGGCGATGATCGGAAGCGGTGAGCGCGTGCGTACGAAGCGGAGGCCTTCGATGTCGTGCGCTACCACCGGCTGTTCGATGAACTCGATATCATGGTCCTTCAGAAATACAGCCATGCGCAGCGCTTCCGCCGGAGTCCACGCGGCGTTGGCGTCCACCCGCAGGCGCTTGTCCGGAGCTGCTTCGCGGACGACGCAAACAATTTCCATGTCGCGATGGGAGCCGAGCTTGACCTTGAGAATGGGATACTCAGCCGCGTCGGCAACACGCTGGCGCAATCCCTCGTTGTCGGCGATGGCGATGGTGAAGCTCGACTCCGGAACGTCGGCGGCGTCGAGACCCAAGAGCCGGTAGACCGGTGCTCCGAGCCGCTTGCCGACGATATCGTGCAGAGCGGCGCTGACTGCGCTCTTCGCGGACCCGTTTCCCCGCAGTGTGCGATTGAGCTGAGCTTCGATCGCCTCGAGCGACCACGCATCCGCGGCGCTCAGCACCGGCACAAATTGCTCGAGCGCGGCCGCGACGGAGCCGACGGATTCTCCGTAATACCTGTTCGGTGCTGCCTCTCCCCAGCCTTCAATTCCCTCATCGTCCACAATACGGACGACAACGTTCTCATGCGCCGCGTACCCGCCCCTCGCGATCACGAACGGGTAGCGGGTGTCGAGCGATATGACTTCGTGCGAAAGCTTCACACCTGACTCGCGGCCGGCGCCAGGGAGCCCCGGGACGGCAGAACTCGAGCGCTCCACGCTCCCCGCAGGTCATCGGGGGCCTGCGACACGTTGAGGAAGCCGATCAGCGCGTCGGCGAGATCATTTCCACGCTGATACCGATCCGCAGCCTGTTTCTCGAGACACTTCATCACGATCGCCGAGAGCTGCGGTGGAATACGAGAATCCACGATGTCGGGGGCAGCCGCCGTCTCGGTGACGTGCTTGTAGCTGATTGAATACCCGTCGGCGCCGTCGAACGGCGGGAATCCAAGAAGTGTCTCGTAGATCACAACACCCAGCGCATACAAATCGCTGCGGCCGTCGAGAAGCTTTCCACGGGCCTGCTCGGGAGACATGTAGTGTGGCGTGCCCATCACATTGCCGGTGCCGGTCATGCGGGCGCGAAAATGACCGGTGGCAATGCCGAAATCGGTCACCAGCGCATTCTCATCCTCGTCGAAGAGAATATTGTCGGGCTTGATGTCGCGATGAACGAGCCCATGCCGGTGCGCGTAGTCGAGTGCGCACGCGACCTGTGCGGCGATTGCCGCGGTACGCTCCGGCGGGAACGATCTGCGGTTGTTGACCCGATCCGCGAGGGTGCCCCCGGCAAGGTACGGCATCACCAGGTAAACCTGGTCTCCCACCGATCCGAAATCGGTAATCTTGCAGATGTGCGGGTGCACAAGCTGCGCGGCGGACTCTGCTTCACGTCGGAAGCGCTCGCGCATGTCGGCGTCACGCGCGAGATGCTGGTGCATCACCTTGACCACCACCGGACAGTCGAGCGCGACATGAAGAGCGTAGTAGACGTTCGCCATTCCGCCTTCACCAACGCGGTGCATGATGCTGTAGCGCCCGCCGGTGACGTGGCGGAGCGCGGTGATAACGGGATCGGGCGGCTGAGAGCTCTTGTTCGGGAGCGGCGGGAGCAGCTCACCGCAGCGAAGGCAGCGGGCCGCGGAGGCGCGGTTCCAGGATCCGCAATCAGGACAGAACATCGTTACCCGCCGAACTCCATCCGAACGAAGTCATAAGGAGGCCACGGCCCGCTCAATCGGAAATCGAGATCGGTGTGACGCTGATCCTCCTTCGCGACCAGCTCGCAGAACAATGCCCAGCGCTCCATGTCCACAAGAAAGGACGCCTGCGCGACTACTGTAGTATCGTCTTCCGAAACGGGCAACGATATTGTTGCAGTAGCCTGCCCCCGGAGCACACGCATGGAGTCGGACGCCACCGACGCAAGCTGCTTCGTATGCTCCTTCATCTCGTCCGCTGTCGCATCCTTCTGGTCCGCGGTAGCCGACTTGGTGATGCTCACCCGCGCCTCCGAGTGGCCCTCCACAACTCCGATCGCCTGCGTGAGCGTGAAGTAGTGCAGCTCCAGCCAGCGCGCGAGGCTGTCGCGGGTGCGAAAGACAGTACCCGGCGGGGCGGGAAGCACGGCGGTATTCGCCTGAACTTCCTCGAGGATGCGAGTGTACTCGCCAATCTCGGCTTCGTCCACCGGGATGCGCGCGTACCTCGTCGGCGCGACGACAGCGCCGAGCATGCGGAAAGGCACGATAGTCGTGCCCGCTGCCAACGAGGCCACGGCGTTGGACTCCACCGCGGCCACACCATAAAGGCGGAGGGCGTCTACAGAAGCTTGCGCCATTTCAAGCCAATGAGGAGCAGCCCGCCGAGCGCGAGCTGGAGCACGAGCATGATCCAGAACCCATTGGGCGAGTGCGCAAGAGGAATTCGGTCGAAGTTCATTCCCCACATCCCGCTGACGATGATGAACGGGAGCGTGATCGTGGCGACAACACTCAGTGCCTTGGTGATGGATCCAAGCCGGTTCGAAACCTGCGTTAAGTAACTGTCGAGAGTGTTGCTCAGCAACTCGCGGTAGGTCTCGAGCGCGTCGTTGATTCGCAGAATGTGGTCGTAGATGTCGCGGAAGTAGATCTGGGTGTCGAGCGTGAGGAGAGAGCTCGGTCGATTCGTCAGCACCGCGAACACGTCCCGCTCGGGGGCGAGGTGCCGCCGGAGAGAGAGGACCAGTCGCTTGACGCTGAAGATGTCGCGAAGAGCATCCTTGTCGAATGAGCCAAAAATCCGATCCTCGAGTCCGTCGACGAACTCGTCGAGCTGGTCGATGATGGGAAAGTACGCGTTCACGGCTTCATCGACGATCGCATGCATCAGGCGCGCGGGTCCGGCCTCGGCGAGCTCGGGTTTCCGGTCCAGCAGCCGGACAGTCGTTTCTATCGGTGGCGCATTCTCACCGTGAACCGTGACGAGATAGTTCTGCCCCAGGAAGCAGGTCAGATTCACCGTCTCGATGTCGTATGGATCCTCGGTCTCTGCGAGAAAGGCGACCGTTCGCACGATGAGGATCAGGAATCCCTTGTATTCCTCGATCTTCACCCGCGAGTTCGGGTTCAGGCTGTCTTCGATCGCGAGCGGATGGAAATGAAAGACATCCTCCAGCAGCGCGACCTGGCTCGGGTAACGGTAGTCGATGTCCACCCACAGATTTCCCGTGCCCGACTCGACCATGTGGCGGATCTCATCCACGGAGAGGCCCTTCTTGACTCCCCGGTCCGAGGAGTGGGAACAGCTCCACGGAGCAGCACCGTTGCCGTCGCGATCCGACGATGCGGCGTCGGCGCTCCGGTCACGGAGCTTAACGGACGTTACGCTACCGCCTCCGTTGTCAGGATTTTCCATCAGGCCTCGTGTTGAGCGTCGTGTTTGTGACATGAGCCAGCCGCTATCAAGCTAGTCGATACTCCCAAACCCGTCAGCCAATCAGGCGAGCGCCGCGAGATGCGCCATGCACCCCTCCGCCAGGCGGTCCGGTGCGTAGCCGCCCTCGAGCACGCTCACGGCTCTTCCCGCACACCATGCCCGAGCGCGCTCAACGAGGGCGCCCGTCAAGCTCGCGATATGATCCGGCTCGAGGGTGAAGCCGCCGAGCGGGTCGCCGGCGAGCGAATCGAAACCCGCGGAGATCAGCACGATGTCGGGCACGAAACCGAGTGTCGCAGCGTCGATTCCGCGCTGCAGAGTTTCGATGTAACGCTCGGCCGCGAGTCCTCCGGGCATCGGAAGATTCCACACGTTTTCATGCAGGCCTCTGTCGTCGGCGGCGCCCGTCCCCGGATACCAGGGCCATTGGTGCATGGAGACGAGGTGGATCGCGGGATCGTTCTCGACGAGGGCCTGGGTGCCGTTGCCGTGATGAACATCCCAGTCCACTATCAGCACGCGCTCGAGCTTGTGGACAGTTTGCGCGTAGCGAGCCGCGATCGCGATGTTGCCGAGCAGGCAGAATCCCATCGAGCGCGATTTCAGCGCATGATGTCCTGGCGGACGCACTGCGCAGAACGAGCGGCCGCCGGAAGCCGACATCGTGCGATCAACTGCCGTGATCGCACATCCGGCACTCGCTGTCGCTGCGTCCCAGGAGCCTTCGCTCACGACAGTGTCGGGGTCGGGGCTGCCACCGCCAGCGGCCACGAGGCGCTGGATCGCCGCGACGTAGTCGGGATTGTGCACTAGCGCGATCTCCTCCAAGGTGGCGTGCCTGCCTTCGATCTGCTCGACCGAGTCGAACAATGCGGGGCTGTTTCGGAGCGCACGCGTGACGGCTCTCAATCGGCCGACGTGCTCCGGATGACCCCAGCCGGTGTCGTGCCGGCCGCAGTCGCGGTGGGATATGAAAGCGACCGGCGAGCCGCCGGCCGCGGAGCTACCTGACGGGCCTTCGCCGGCGGGCAACGAGGAGGAGAATCGAGCCATCCCGCACCCCGACCGCCGCGAGGCTCTGCGTTTCGTCCAGGACCTCGAAGCCGTGCAGCCTTACGACAAGATCATCTGGGTCAGCGCCGTCGGGGTACTGAGCCGCGAGTGCGGCGCGCTTCACCGAGAGTACGGATTCGGTTGGCGGAGCATCGACCCGAACCGAGTCCCAGAGATCCATGACCTGAACACGGATGTGAAGCACCGGCTCATCGCCCGATGCCATCTCGAGGACCGTGCCGTTAGTGCGAAGACCGGTGACGAACGGGGCAGACGTCACGCGGCTGAGTCAGTCGACGGTGCCGCGGTTTGCGGAAGTGGCGGGGTCGCCGGCGAAGGCGGCAGCCTGCTGAGGAAACGCGCGATCTGCTGATCGAAGAGGTAGCTGGACGCAGTGACCCGCGTCCCCCTTCCCTCTCCTTCCTTCACCGGAGCAATGCCGATTGCAACCTCTTCCCCGCCCATACCCCGCAGCGTGATGTAATTCGGCCCTTCCTGCTCGGCGAAAGCCGAATAGACGCCGCTCTGACGCGCAAAAAACGTCTTCGCCTCACGCAAGATGTCCGCGGGTGATAGCGACGTCGTCATTTCCTGCACCGTTCGCGCGCGCTGGGAGTTAGTGGGGGCAGCCATCTCTGTCGGGTGCGAACGCGACAACCGTCGCGGATATAAGTTTATGCTTGTCGATGTCAGTTCAGAATCTACCGGGCCCTGACAACCCGAACAAGCGGAGCGAGCATCAACCCGTTCGCTTTGCATCGTTCGACAACCTTACAGGATTCTCGATGCCTTCTGCAATCCACCAGTTGCGAATCTCCATCGTTACGCTCGTCGCGCTTGCCGCCGCCGGTTGCGCCACGACTCAGCCGTCAGCCACAACGCAGGCGCCGACGGCATCACCGCAGACGGGGACGGCGGCGGGCCCGTCGACGCCGCTCTCCCCGCCCAGCTACAAGTCTGAATTCGGGACGATGTGGACCTTCGATGCGCCACCGCTCGACTACTGGAAGCGCACCTACAACTTCTCGCCGGACCAGCGCTGGCTCGATCGTGTGCGGCTCGCCGCGGTGAGGCTTCCGAACTGCTCAGCATCGTTCGTGTCGGCTAACGGACTCGTGCTGACGAATCATCACTGCGCCAGGCAATGCACCGAGGACATTTCTCCAAAAGACACCAACTACATCGAGACCGGGTTCACCGCGCGGAGTCTGAGTGACGAAAAGAAGTGTCCGCGCCTGTATGTCGATCAGCTCATCTCGAATGAGAACGTCACCGACAAAGTACGGGCAGGTATTACGGGCTCGACGGCGGCAGAGCAGGACGCGCAGCGAACAGCGACGATCGCGCGACTTCAGAGCGAGTGCGGCCAGGCCACGGGACTGACCTGTCAGGTCGTCACGCTCTACCAGGGCGGGATGTACTCGTTGTACAGGTACAAGCGCTTCAGCGACGTCCGAATGGTCATGGTACCGGAAGAGAGTATTGGGGCATTCGGCGGCGATCCGGACAACTTCACCTACCCGAGATACGATCTCGACATGGCGTTGCATCGCGTATACGAGAACAATGTGCCCTACCGCCCGGCCGACTACCTGCGCTGGAGCGCCAACGGCGCCGCCGAGGGAGAAGCAGTGTTCGTGATTGGAAACCCCGGATCCACGGGACGACTGAATACGCTTGCGCAGATGGAGTTCCTGCGAGACATCGGGTATCCGGCGCAGCTGGCGGGATTCAAGCGCGCGCTGGCGATTTACCGCGACCTCATCGCCCGCGATACCGCGGCTGCGAGAATGTATCAGAACCAGATTTTCGGGATCGAGAATTCGTTCAAGGCGGTAACCGGCTATCGCACAGGCCTCGTCGACAGCACGCGCATGGCGCAGAAGCGAGCCTTCGAGACCGAATTCAGAGCGCGAGTGAACGCGGATCCGGCATTGCGCGCACGGTACGGCTCAGCGTGGGATGCCGTAAGCGCGGCACAGCGCGAGCTCGCCGGCTTCAATCCGCAGTTCAGATTCTACGGCTTTGGCCCGAACGTGAACCTTGCGGGGTCGACGCTTCTTTCGATGGCTGCGCAAATAGTTCGCGTTGCGAGCGAAAGCGCAAAGCCCGATGCGCAACGACTGGCCCTGTACCGAGGCCCGAACCTCGAAGCCCTCAAACAGCAGCTTGTCGGCCCACGTCAGATCAACCCTGCACTGGAGAAGGCTTCGCTGGCCGCACAGCTTCGCGCGGCACAGCACGAGCTGCCCGCCAACGATCCATTCCTTGTCGCCGCACTCGGCGGGCGGACACCCGAGGCAGTGGCCGAGGCGCTGGTGAGCGGCACGCGGCTCACCGATCAGGCGGCGCGGCGCGCGCTCGTAGACGGAGGGGCGGCAGCGGTCGCGGCCTCGACCGATCCGATGATCGTCTTCGCGAGGACGATAGACCCCCTCAACCGCCGCATCGCTGCGCGCGCCGACAGCCTCAACGCAATCATCACGTCGAATGCTGAGCTGATCGGCCAGGCGTTGTTCGCGACCTACGGGACTGCGCTGCCTCCGGATGCAACGTTCACGCTTCGCATCAGTGACGGTGTAGTGAAGGGATACCCGCTTAACGGCACCCTTGCGCCGTACAAGACAACGTTTTTCGGTTTGTACGAGCGATCCGCCGCATTCGACCACAAGCCGCCTTTCCATATGCCGAAGCGGTGGACGGATCGGCGCGACCGGCTGAATCTCGCAACGGGTTACAACTTCGTCTCGACTAACGACATCATCGGCGGGAATTCGGGGAGCCCGGTGATAAACAGGAACGCTGAAATCGTCGGACTCGTTTTCGACGCCAACATCGAGGGGATTGCAAACCGGTTTCTCTTCACTACCGACATGCCTCGCACGGTGAGCGTGCATTCGGCGGGAATGGTCGAGGCGCTCCGGAAGATGTACGACGCCGCCCGTATCGCGGACGAGCTTCAGGGAAGGGTGTCCGCGATCAGATAGCTGCGGCAGCGACGCGCAGCACCGATTCGTGAATCAGGCGCGTGCCGAAATGCAGCGATGCAATCGGCACGCGCTCGTCGTGTCCATGCATGCGCTCTTCGTCGGCCGGCACCATCGGGAACGGAAGAATCCCGTAAGCCTTGATGCCGATGCTTCGCAGCTCCGCGCTTTCCGTCGCGCCCGTTCCGAGATAAGGCACTACGGCCATCTCGGAATCCAGCTGCTTCGCCGTTCGAGCCAGTGCCGCGAACATCGGAGAATCCGGGTCTGAAGCAGGCCCGTCCACCCCGTTGGTCCATGTCGTAATCTCGATGTGCTCGCCGGCGAGTATCGGCCTCAGGCGTGAGACGACATCATCTATCGAATGTCCGGGAAGCGTGCGGATGTTGATTCCAGCGCTCGCTTCGGCGGGAATGACGTTCCCGCGGACTCCCGCGCCAAGAAAAGTCGGCGAGATCGTGTTTCGGAGAACCGCATTGAAAACGGGATTCGCCGACAGGACCGATGCGGCTTCGACGATGTCCCGCTCCGGCGCTGACGCGATCGTCCGCATCGCGCTACTCTCCCGATCATCGGTCCAGATCGCAGCGAGCTCGCCGAAAAAGCGTCTCGTGGTCTGTGTCACCGCAATCGGCTCGGAATAACGACCAAGCTTTTCGAGCGCTCCCGCCAGTCTGAAAATCGCGTTGCCTTCGCGCGGAATCGCGGCGTGCCCCGCGGGCCCGCGCGCGGCGAGCGTCACGGTATGCGAAACCTTCTCCGCAACCTGTATCGCGAGGTAACGCTTGCCGTCGGGAAGGATGCGCGTGCGCCCGCCCTCATTGATCGCGAATTCGGCGTCGAGAAGATCGCGATGGTTCGCGACGAGCCACTGCATGCCGGAAGCTCCGCCGGCTTCTTCGTCGGACGTCGCGACGAAAAGAATGTCACGCGCGAGCTTCAACCCTTTCGCAACGACATCCCGGCGAATTGTGAGCATCGCCATCACGTTCGCGGCAAGCATCCCCTTGTCATCGATCGCTCCACGCCCGTACAGGTAGCCGCCCTCGACGACGCCGCCAAACGGGTCATGCGACCATTTGTCCCGCTCAACGCCGACGACATCCATGTGAGCGAGCAGGAGCACCGGCCTGTTGCGTCCGTCGCCGCGAATCCGAGCGACCACCACGGCGCGATTCGGAACGGAAATGAGAAGCTGCGATTCGATTCCTTCCGCGAGAAAAGTCTCGTGAATCCACTGGGCGAGCGGGAGCTCGTTTCCCGGCGGATTAGTCGTGTCGAATCGGATCAGACGCTGCAGCACAGCGATTGTCTCTGCTTCGACAGCGGCGCGATCAGGCTCCAAGAAGCTTCTCGATATTCCGCGTCAGCGGACGAAACGATAGCCCGTCGCCTCCCACACTTACTCTCTCCGCGAGCTCCTCCGCCGACTCCCGCTGGCCCTCGCTCCACAGCTCGCCTGCAATCCAGGGACCGGCCGAGGGGTTTCGATACCAGTCGGCGTCGAAGCGAGAAACGAGCGACTCATTGAGGACGGCCTGCAGCTGCCACGCGCGGAGGTAGCGCGTCGAGTAATACCTCGGATCGAAATCCACGAATGCGTCGGCCGGCCGGTACTCGAATGTCGTCGCACCAGTGAGCGTTTCAACGTAGAGATCGGGAAGATCGTCCCAGTCGGCGTCAGCTCCGTACGCCTCAACTTCGTAGATGAGCTTGGCGCAATATCGTCGGAGATAGTGCAGCTCCTCGAAGGCCGCCATCCGCAGAAACTCCTGCATCCGTGCGCTGCCGAGGTCGGTGTAGCGGAGGAGCCACCCGCGGTCCTGCATCCTGTGGTCGAAGAGCATGGCGTACGACTCCGTCACGGAGTTGTCGCCAAGCCAGCGGAACTCGAACGGGTAGTCTGCGCGCGTGTTGGCGAAATGCAGGGCGTGTCCCGCTTCGTGAAGGAGCGTCGTGTAGTCGCTCTGTCCGCCGTGCGGCCGGAGCACGAGGTAGACCTCATCAGGCACGCGCGTCGGCGCGCAGAACGCTCGCGATCTCTTGCCGGGACGGTCGCCGACGTCGTAGATGATCCGCCCGCCCGCGTGTGGATCGAGCCCCATCTCGGCTACCTGCTTTCTTATGGCTCCCTCGAGACCTGCACCCGGAAACGCAAAGTCGTATTCCGACGCGCGGAGGAGCGCGAGCGCGTCCGAGCGAGTGGCTTGCGAGGGCCGTATGCCGAGGGCGCGACTCAGAAAGTAAGGAAGCGTGTCGTTCCACATCGCCCGCGTCTCATCCAGGAACTCCCTGCACTCGGCTGCAAGCCCCTCGAGTGAGACTCCCGTGATTTCCTCGAACGCCTTGTTGTACGTAGGGGCAATCTCGAGAGACTCGATGATCTCCTTCTCACGACGCAGTCGCTCCAGCCGGAGCGGAGCATGCTCACGCTCGACGAGTGCTACGCGGGCATCGTCGAGCGCGAGACGTCGGGCCCGGTCGGGCTCGTTCGCGATCTCGATGGACGCCGTCTGGTACTGGATCTGACGGCCATCCGCCGTCTCGACGAACGCCGAGTTCTCGAACGCAATCTCGGCTTCATCGATCGCGGCCAGCGACCGCGACGCCTGCGCCTCAAGCTCGAACTCCAGAAGGTAGCGGGCGGACCGGTGCTCCTCTGTTCCCTTCTCCGAGCCGCGAAACAAGTCCAGTGTCAGCTCGAGAGCCTCCGAGCCCAGCACAGCGGCGTGTCGCTCGTAAATCGGGCTGAGCTCGGCCACCGGCTTGTGGCCGGCATGCGTGAGAAAGGTCTCGCGCGCAATCTCCTCGGTGAACGCTTCTCCCTCGCGCCGCAGACGCTCGAGAGTGAGCTGCGTCATGCGGCGATTCTCTCGCCGATGTAGTCGCGAACGCTGCCAATCGCGATCCTTTCCTGCTTGAGCGTATCTCGATCGCGTACAGTCACGTCGTTTGCCGCACCGGATTCGCCGTCCACTGTGATGCAGAAAGGCGTGCCGATCTCGTCCTGCCTGCGGTAGCGGCGGCCGATGGCGCCGCTGTCGTCGTAGAAGACCGGAAACGCAGAGCGCAGGTCGTCGGCGATTTTGTGCGCCATCTCCGGCATCCCGTCTTTCTTCACCAGCGGGAAAACTCCCGCCTTGATTGGAGCCAGTGCAGGACTGAGTCCGAGCACGGTGCGGCCCTCGGTCTCACCTTCGACGCTTTCCTCGCGGTAGGCGTTCACCAGCAGCGCAAGCAGTGTGCGGTTTGGCCCCACTGCGGTCTCGACGACGAACGGGATGTAGCGCTTGTTCCCCGCGTGGTCGAAGTACTCGAGCTTCTTGCCGGAGAACTGCTGGTGCTGCGAGAGATCGAAGTCGCCGCGGTTGTGAATTCCTTCGATCTCCTGAAAGCCGAGTGATCCGCCGAAGTCGAACTGCACGTCGAAGGCAGCGCGTGCATAGTGGGCGAGCTCATTCTCGCCATGCTGGTGGAACTGAAGGCGGTCCAGAGCCAGCCCCAGCCCCTGATGCCACTTCATGCGCTCTTCTTTCCAGTACTCGAACCATTTCTCGTCGGTCCCGGGCTCTACGAAGAACTGCATCTCCATCTGCTCGAACTCGCGCGTCCGGAAGATGAAATTCCCTGGAGTGATCTCGTTTCTGAACGCCTTGCCGATCTGGGCGATGCCGAAAGGAATTCGCTGGCGTGTGGACTGCTGGACGTTCAGGAAATTCACGTATGTGCCCTGCGCCGTTTCGGGACGCAAATAGATCGTCGCCGCGCTGTCCTCAACCGGGCCCATAAACGTCTTGAACATGAGGTTGAACTGGCGCGGTGCGCTGAGTGTTCCCCTCATTCCGCAGGCGGGGCACTGCGCGTCGGGCGTGCCGGGAGTTCCCTTGATCTTCTCATCGTCGGCACGAAAGCGCTTCTTGCAGTTGCGGCAGTCGACGAGGGGGTCGACGAATCCGCTGACGTGTCCGCTCGCTTCCCACACCCGCGGATGCATCAGGATCGCGGCGTCCAGGCCTTCGATGTCATCGCGCTGGCGCACCATGGCGCGCCACCATCTGTCCTGAAGATTCCGTTTGAGCTCGACGCCCAGCGGGCCGTAGTCCCACACCGCGCCGGTTCCGCCGTAGATCTCGGATGATTGAAACACGAAGCCGCGCCGCTTGCAGAGCGACACGAGCTTGTCCATCACATCGGGGTAGTCTGGGGACATTCCGCGAAATATAGCAGAGGGAGGACGGGCTCCCGGTCGTCGGAAAGATCGAATCTCTCTCTGGCATCTATGACGGAAGTTTCCTCCGGATCCGGCAGATTCAGCGGATCCGTCATGGATGCCGAAGACGAGCTACGCGCCAGCGCGGTGAAGACCGCGCTTCCGGGCGAAGAAGAAGCTCTGGCGGCGATTCGTCGACGCGAGGCGCACGATCCTCATTTCGACATCCTGGAAGCCGATTTCCTCAAGCGTGGATGATATCCGCTCGACCGGATACCGGTTGTACTCCATGAAACAACGGCGGCCGAGGGCGCGGCTGACTCGCGACCGCAGCCTGTTGAACGTGCGGAAAGCGAGTGATGGCAGGTTTCCACGATAATCGCCCGGCGCTGGAATCTGAAAACAGATCGAAGCGCCCGGCTCCAGCGCGCCATGCGTGGCGCGGAGGTAAGCAACGATTCCCGAATACTCCGAGAGATGCTGGAAGACGAACGTACTTATCATCGCCGAGCAGGTCGCCGGCGGCGCGTCTATCACCGGGTCTTCCACGATCGAAAAACTGACGCGCGACACGCTCTGTCCGAGTACGCGTTTGGCGAGCTCGACCTGATCCACGGAAACGTCGATTGCCATCACTCGGTCGAAATGATCGAGCAGCGCCGAGGTGAGCCTACCCGATCCGCATCCAATCTCGATGCAGGTACCGCCGTCGATTCGCCCGTATTGGTTCCATTGACGCATGATGTCCGCGCAATCGCTCTGCCCCGCTGCGCGGAAGTCGTCAATCGTCCATGGACGCGGCCCATCGTGCTGGCGTCCCTCCCACGTCGCCACCGCCCACATGGGATCATACCGGCCCCAGAACCGCCACTCAGCTGTCGATCGCATGCGCAGAACTTACGTGGCCGCCAAGTCGAATTGTCGCGCGTTGCTTCAATCGCTCGCAAAGAAACGTTCAGAGAACGCTTCGACCAGATTCCGCGGCACCAGCGCACCCACGGCGTCGTTGGCGAAGAACATGACACCGTCGATCTCGTACCGATGGTCAACGGCAGTTATCTCGAGCTGGCTCGAGCAGCCGGCGTAATCAGTCATCGACCGGTAAGGGTACCACGGATCGACGTAATCCAGGGTCGCCAGAATTCGGGGGCGACTCCGGATTTGAAGCTTGCTTCTCAGGTTGTCGAGATACTGGTCGTCCCTCGTCCTCATCATGACACAGAACCCCGATGCGATGACGTAGTCGAAATGACGATACCCGTCAGCAGGGAAGCTGAAGGTCTCGCGCTCCACCTCCACGTTGTTGTAGGAGTCGAACCACATCAGCTCCCTGCCCGCAAAAGCGTCATTGGAGTACTCCAGAAACGCGTCGATCGCCGCAGCCTCTTCGGCCGAGTAGCCGGGGCCGTCGCCGGCAAACCAGCGACCGCGTGTACCGAGTTGATTCCCGTACAGAATGCCATCGAAGTCGAGATCAAGCATGTATCGGAAAACCTGATCCGCGAGAAACTCGCCGCACAGAGTGCCCTCCGCGATGCCGTGAGGCGCACTTGCGTAGAGCGCCTGGTCCGCCTGAAGCCGAACGCGAACGTCGAACATCCCCCATTTGTTGGCCGTGCATTCGGGATGCAGCGCGTACTTGAAGCTGTTGGTAATGGTGAACTCACCACCGGAATCGATCTGGTCGAAGATCTTGAGTTTGATCCCCGACGACCTTGCGCCATTTCTGAAAGCGCGTACGATCCCGTCAATCTCGTGATAATCGAGAACCTGCTCCGACATCGGGACAAAGTTCGTGGTTCGCGCCCAGTCAACGCTGTCGTTCCAGTATTCACCGCCCCGGTATTTGAGGATGTGGTCGCTGTTACCAACGGCAAAAATCACTATGACCGTTTCTGCACGAGATGTCAGCGGCTTGTAGTGGTCGAAGAACTGAGCGACGGCGGCTTCAGGCATGGCGAAGTCAGGGAACATCTTTGGCGTGACGAGCAACACGACGGACTGAGGGCGCATCGCGCGTCGCGTGGCCGTCGGAGAATCGCAGCTCGCGAGCACCGCTGCGGCGACGACAAGCCAAATGAGCGGCCGCATGTCTAGGCCCCGATGATTTGATCCCGCCGCGTCCCAACGCTTACGTACGAAATCGGCGCGTCGGAAACTGATTCAATCCTGTCTAGGTAAATGCGCGCCGCGCGAGGGAGATCGTCGAGCGAGCGAGCATCCGCCGTCGATTGCTGCCAGCCCTCCAGCCATTCGTACTGCGGCTCTGCGGTCTCGAGAGCGACAAGGTCTCCGGGGAACTCTGAATGCAGCTCACTGCCGATGCGGTACCCCGTGCAGATAGCGATGCGATCCAGCGTGTCGAGCACGTCGAGCTTCGTCACAGCCAACCCGGTGAGGCCATTGATGCGCGTCGCGTAGCGAACGACGACGCTGTCGAACCAGCCGCATCGGCGGGGACGACCGGTGGTGGCGCCGTATTCGTTGCCCAGCTCGCGGATCCGCGAAGCCAGCGGCTCGTCGAGCTCGGTCGGCAGCGGCCCGTTCCCGACGCGAGTCGTATAAGCCTTCACGATGCCAAGCGCCGCGTGGATCGCGCTCGGCGCAATGCCGACGCCAATCGCAGCACCGCCTGAGGTCGTGCTGCTGGACGTCACGAACGGATAAGTCCCGTGATCGACATCGAGCATCGAGCCCTGAGCGCCCTCGAGAAGCACGCTCGCGCCGCTCTTGATGGCGTTGTGCACCGCGAGTCCAACGTCCTCCGTTATCGGGAGAATGCGCGGAGCGAGCCGCTCGAGGGTTGAAAGTGTTGCCTCGAGGTCGGCTCGCTCAGGCACGCCAAAAGCGCTCAGCTGCGCGTTCGCGTGAGCGACGCCGCGCTCTACTCGATTACGAAGTCGCTCCGGATGTCGAAGGTCGAGCACGCGAACGCCACGCCGCGCGATCTTGTCTTCATACGCTGGGCCGATTCCCCGCCCCGTGGTGCCGATCTCCCGGCTCGCGGTGCTCTTTGAATCGACGAGCTTGTGATAAGGAAGAACGAGGTGCACGCGGTCGCTCACGTACAGCCGGCCTTGTACATCCACGCCGTCGGCGATCAGCTCGTCAATCTCGGTGAAAAGAGTTTCCGGGTCGAGCACGACACCGTTTCCAATCGCGCAGCGCACACCGGGATGAAGAATCCCGCTTGGAATCTGGTGAAGGACGAATGACTTCTCGCCGATCTGCACTGTATGTCCCGCATTCGCCCCGCCCTGGTAGCGAACGACCCAGTCCGCGCGCTCGGCGAGCACGTCGACGAGCTTCCCCTTCCCCTCGTCGCCCCATTGCGCACCGACGATGACCACGGTGCGTATCTTCGAATCGAACAATTCCGCTCCGAGCCCCGCTGATTTTCGCGGGGGAAATCCCAAAATGAAAAACGCCCCGGCAATCGCGAGGCGTTGTTCGAATCTACCCGACCGGCCATTCGTGTCAATCAGGCTCTGGCGCGTTGTTCACCCGCTCGGGATCAGACGGTGCTCTCAGCGTCAACCCCCGAAAGCATTCTTCAACGCGTCACCCGCCATCTGCTGGGCCGCCATGCCCTTGTCCACCACAGCGCCCATCCCGAAGAATTCGTGCGCTGTGCCCTCGTATGTCTTCTGCGAGACCGTGACACCGGCCGCACGCAGTGTCTCGGCGAGCATCTCTCCATCCGAACGAAGCGGATCGATCTGGGCGTTGATGATCGTAGTTGGAGGCAGGCCTTTCAGATCCGCAGCTACCAGATTGACTCGCGGATTTGCCCGGTCGTCTGGCCCGTTGAGATAGTTCGCGAAAAACCAGCTCATTCCCGCACGACTGAGCGGCTTGGCTTTGGCATTCTCGATGTAGGAAGGAGTTGTCGTATCCGTTCCGGCGATCGGATAAACCGACACCACGCTCACCGGCATCTGAATTCCCTTTTCGCGCGCCATTATCGCCGTCGCTACTGCGAGTCCTCCACCGGCACTCTCGCCGGCAAGAGCGATTCGCTTCGAGTCACCCTTGATCGACGACGCGTTCTTCGTCGCCCACTCGTACGTCGCATAGGCATCGTCATGCGCGGCGGGAAACTTGTGCTCCGGCCCCTGCCGGTAGTCCACCGAAATCACGACGGCGTTCGCCATCTTCGACAGAGCCCGCGCGCCAGCATCGTAGACTTCCTTGTTGGCGATGACCCATCCGCCGCCGTGATAGTAAACGACAACTGGAAACGGGCCGGCTCCTACCTTGGGAGTGTAGATACGAATCGGAAGTGTGCCACCGGCAGTTGCAATGGACTGATCCACAGAAACCACGGCGGGATCGGGAGCAGTGGACTTTCCCTGAGACTTCATCACGGCTTTCGCTGCATCCGCCGGGGTCGGCTGCTTTCTCGCTTCGGCCGCGGTAAGTGTTTCGAGTGCTTTCCCATTGAGTGCGGCCAGCTGATTGAGCACGGCCTTCATCTGTGCATCAGGCGCCGCCATCGCGGCGGGCGGCTGAGCAGTCGTCGCTTCTGTGTTCGCTATTGGGTCGGTATGCATGACTGG